>CALMTJ010000077.1 GCA_937872715.1 uncultured Methylobacteriaceae bacterium | reverse complement strand
CCGCGAGGCGGCGGCATTGCTGGACCAGATCAGCGCCTTCTACCGGACGGCCGAGCCGTCCAGCCCGATCCCGCTCTTCACCGAGCGGGCGCGCAGCATGATCGACCGCGATTTCCTCACCATCTTGAAGGAAGTGCTGCCGGCCATCGTGCCCAAGAGCTGACCGAGGGCCCCACTTACTCTGTTTGGGTAGGTTGTCATCGTCTTTTCCGGCCGGTCGTCTTCGCCGTCCCGGCAGCGCTTAACTAACTCGTCGGGACGATGCGATTCGTCCTGCGGCCACGTTGACGCACGTCTGGATTTGATCTTCTATCCGCGCCGACAAGCCGGGGGCGTTCGCCCCTCGGGCGGCGCGGCGACCACGAGAATGTTGCCCCACCTGCAGGTGAGGGCGCACGGGCAGGAGCGGGGTTCACCATGGCTGATTCAGGTCAGAAGTTCATCAAGCGCAATCGTCCGCCGCGCGTGCACATCACCTACAACGACCCCTACGATGCGGAGAAGAAGGTCGAGCTGCCCTTCGTCATGGGCGTCATGGCCGACCTGTCGGGCAACGATGCCGGCGTCGAGAAGGCCGACATGGCCGACCGCAAGTTCACCGAATTCGACATGGACAATTTCGAGCAGCGCATGGCGGCCATCCAGCCCGGCGCCAAGTTCCGCGTGGAGAACAAGCTCGCCGAGAACTCGAACGAGCAGATGTCCGTGAACCTGCGCTTCAACAAGATGGACGATTTCAGCCCTGCGGCCGTTGCCAAGCAGGTCCCGTCCCTGAACAAGCTCCTCGAGGCGCGCGAGCAGCTGACGAACCTCCTGCGTTACATGGACGGGAAGGCGGCCGCGACCGACCAGATCAAGGCGCTGCTGAAGGACCCTCAGCTGATGGAGGCCTTGAAGGCCCGCATGGCCGAGGGCGGCACGGACGGCGCATCCTCCGAGACCTGACGAGTTCTCTCCAGTCGAGTCCGCCCGCGCGCGTTCCGGCCCGCGGCCGTCAACCCTAGCTGAAACGGGGCTACACGATCATGTCGTCATCTCTGGCAGAATCCGAGCGCCTTGGCGGCGCAGTCGAAACGCGCGACGCCGACGAGTTCTCGTCGCTCCTTAAGCAGAGCTTCAAGCCCCGTACGGAGAGGGCCGCGACGGAGGTCGAGAGCGCCGTCGGGACCCTCGTCAAGGAGGCATTGTCCGATACGAGCCTCATCAAGGACGACGTGATCGACACGGTCGAGGAGATGATCGCCCGCATCGACCAGAAGCTCACGTCCCAGGTCAACGCGATCATCCACAACGAGGAGTTCCAGAAGATCGAGAGCGCCTGGCGCGGTCTCAACTACCTCGTCATGAATTCGGAGACTGACACCACCCTGAAGATCAGGGTGATGAACGTGTCCAAGAACGAGCTGTCGCGGAACCTGAAGCTGTATCCGGGCGCCCGATGGGATCAGAGCCCGCTCTTCAAGAAGATCTACGAGGCGGAATTCGGCCAGCTCGGCGGAGAGCCGTTCGGGTGCATGATCGCCGACTACTATTTCAGTCATCTGCCGACGGACGTGCAGCTGCTGCGCGATCTGAGCAAGGTGGCGGGCGCCGCGCACGCGCCGCTCTTCGCCGCCGCCGATTCGACACTTCTCGGGATGGACAGCTTCAACGAGCTGACTAATCCGCGTGATCTCGGAAAGATCTTCGACACGCCCGAATACGCGGCCTGGAAGTCCCTGCGGGACGCGCCGGATTCGCGCTATGTCGGCCTGTGCATGCCGCGTGTCCTGGCGCGCGTGCCGTACGGCGCCAAGTCCGAGCCGGTCGAGGAATTCGCCTTCGAGGAGGAGACGGACGGTCACACGGGCGACAAGTATGCCTGGATGAACGCCGCCTACGCGATGGCGGTGAACATCAACCGGGCCTACAAGGAATGCGGCTGGACCGTCCGGATCCGCGGCGTCGAATCGGGCGGCGAGGTGATGAACCTTCCAAGCCACACCTTCCCGACCGATGACGGCGGCGTCGACCTCAAATGCCCGACGGAGATCGCGATCTCCGACCGCCGCGAGGCCGAGCTCGCCAAGGCCGGCCTGATCCCGCTCATCCACCGCAAGAACACGGACAAGGCGGCCTTCATCGGCGCGCAGTCGCTGTACAAGCCGAAGGCGTTCTTCGGGCCGAACGGCGTCGAGGCGACGGCGTCCGACAACCTCTCGGCCCGCCTTCCCTACATGTTCGCGATGTCGCGTTTCGCGCATTACCTGAAATGCATGGTGCGCGACAAGATCGGCTCCACCAAGGAGAAGGACCAGCTCGTCCGCTGGCTGCAGAGCTGGATCAACCAATACGTGGACGGTGATCCGAAGAATTCGTCGGAGAAGGTCAAGGCCGAGAAGCCGCTCGCGGCCGCGAAGGTCGAGATCTTCGAGGACGAGGAGAACCCAGGCTATTACTCCGCCAAGTTCTTCCTCCGGCCGCACTTCCAGATGGAAGGAATGGACATCGGCATGAGCCTCGTCTCGCGCCTGCCCGGCGCCAAGCAGTGACCGCCGATCATCGACTTGTGTGAAGGCGCACTTCCTGACGAAGCCGGACGTGAGACATAAGCACAGCCGACGAAGAGAACGCGGCTGATGGAGGGTAATAATGGCTGAGAACTTCCTGATCCAGATGGAAGGCCTGGGTGGCGAGAGCAAGGTCGAGGGTCACGACGACGGGACCTGGACCCAGATCGACAATTGGAGCTGGAGCGGGAGCCAGATGGGCACCTGGCACCAGGGCGGCGGCGGCGGCGGCGGCAAGGCCAATGTCGGCGACGTGTCGGTCATCAAGCTGATGGATAAGTCGAGCCCGACCCTCTACTTCAAGTGCATGAAGGGCGAGCACATCAACAAGGTCACGCTCCATTGCCTCCGGGCCGGCGGCGATCAGATGCTCTATTTCGAGATGATCATGAACAAGGTCATCGTGTCCTCGATAAGCTGGGGCGGCGGCGGCGAGCTCCCGCACGAGTCAGTCACGTTCAACTTCAAGGACGCGTCCTGGGAGTGGAAGCTCCAGGAGGAGAGCGGTGTCGCCGGCGCCGGCAACAAGAAGACGTGGGACGTTTCCAAGAACGCCGAGGCTTGATCGACCCCCGGTTCTCCTCGGGGTACCGGGTTTGGTGCCGGGATCGACGGTCCCGGCACCAATCTGCATGAGAGCCGGTCGGGGCGGACCGGGCTGAGGATCGGGCCGGGACGGCCGGGTCGCTCCGAACCGGGGTGCCGCTATGAGCGGAAACAAGACGAGCAGGGTCCGGGCGCCGCTGATGGGCGTGTTCCGGGCCTCACACGAGGCGAGGGACGCGACCAAGCGCGAGGACCGGGTGGACGAGGCAGGCGAGCGGGTGGTCGCGGGGCGGCGCTCGCTCAGCCGCAACGCCATCTCCGAGGCCGAGATGCAATCCGCGGTCGGCCGGGACATCGAGATCCTGATGAACACCGTGAACCTCGATTCGAGCGAGGATCTCGGCGCGTTCCCGGAGGTCAGCCGCTCCATCCTGAATTTCGGGCTGCCGGACCTCGTTCACCGGTCGGTCGGGGAGGTCAGTAACCGCGAGGTCGGCGAGGAGATCACGATCGCGCTGCGTAATTTCGAGCCCCGCATCGTGCCGAGCTCCATCGTGATCGCGAGGGACGAGCGCGACGAGGGCGACCACCTCAAGGTCCGCTTCATCGTGCGGGCGGCCATGCGCTACGACAGCTACAACGTTCCGGTCGAGTTCATCGCCGATCTCGAACGGGAGACGAACAAGATCTCGATTGGCCGCGCCTGACCGTCATGTCATCCGATCGCACGCCCCCGGCACCCGGTCGGGCTCCCGGCCTCGTGCCGCCCACCCTCGC
>CALMTJ010000076.1:1410-10560 GCA_937872715.1 uncultured Methylobacteriaceae bacterium | reverse complement strand
CGGGCTTCGTCCCAGCGCTCCTCGTCTACGTGAACCAATGGTATCCGGCCCGCGACCGCGCCGGCCCGGTCGCGAAGATCTGGAGCGCGACGGCGATCTCGATCGTGGTCGGGGCGCCCATCTCGGGCCTGCTCCTCTCGATGAACGGCATCGCGGGCCTCACCGGCTGGCAGTGGATGTTCGTCATGGAGGGCGTGCCGGCGATCCTGCTCGGCGTTTTCCTGTTCCTCTTCATCACGGACCGGCCGGAGCACGCGACCTGGCTCACCGCCGAGCAGCGCGACTGGCTGCTCGCGACCCTCGCGGCCGAGGAGGCGGAGAAGCGCCGGAGCGCCTCGACCGACAGCTTCGCGTCGGCGTTCCGGGATCCGCGGGTCTGGGTCCTGGGCTTCATGTATGCCTGCCTCGGCTTCGGCTTCTTCGGCGTCACGCTGTGGCTGCCGCAGGTCATCAAGCAGCTCTCGGGGCTGAGCAACCTCCAGACGAGCCTCGTGACCACCATCCCGTTCCTGTGCGCGGTCGTCGCGATGATCGTCGTCGGGCGGCACTCGGACCGAACGGGCGAGCGGCGCTGGCACGTCGCGGGCGGCGCCGCGGTCGCGGCGCTCGGCTTCGCGGTCAGCGGCAATATCGGCGACCCGCTGCTCGCGCTCCTGGCGATCTCCGTCGGCGCGATGGGTCTCTGGAGCGTCATCGCGATCTTCTGGCAGATCCCGGCCATGTTCCTGACCGGGGCCGCGGCCGCCGTCGGCGTCGCGATCATCAACTCGTGCGGCAATATCGGCGGCTTCCTCGGGCCCTACGTGATCGGCTGGATCCGCGGCCAGACCCCGGGCTTCGGCACGGCGATGCTCGCCGTGGCTGCCGCCATGCTGATCGCGGCCGGGACCGCTCTCGTATTCCGCGAGCGCGGCACGCGGGTCACCGCCCCGGCCACCCTCTGAGTTCGCGTCCAGACATGCCTCGTTCGACAGGATCCCGGCCTCGTCCCCGACCTGGCCTGCACGGGCCACGCGTCGCCTCTCGCCCCGACCGTCCCGGGCATCTCGGCCGCTGAGCGGGCGCGGCCGAGTGGCATCCCGGCTCCGAAGCCGGTAGACGGACCGCTCGAAACCGATCCGTCCCGGAACGGCGGCCGCCCGGCCGCCGGAGCAGACATGACCCCGCACGGCAAGCCGAAGATCCTCTACGTCAGCGACTCGCTCGGCACGCCGATCCACCCCCGCGGGATCTTCAACTACAGCGTCGCGGCGCTCGAGATCCTGAGATCGCTCGGGCTGGAGGTGACGCTCGTCGTGGAAGCCGTGCCGGAATTCGGCATCGGCGAGGGACGGACGCAGCGCCGTCTCGCCCGCGAGGCTCCGGACGTCGCCCACGCCATGCGGCTCGCGGAGATCTACCGCTATTACGCCGAGAGCTATTTCAGCTTCGATTTCGAGTACGGCGACCCGAAGCTGCGCGCGTTGGCGAGGCGCTTTCCGGCCCTGATCCAGGCCGCGAACGACATCGCCGCCCGCCTCGGCTTCGAGGCCGGCCGGACGTTCCGCAACAGGCCGGACCTCCTGGATTACGTCCCGGCGGCAGGCCAGCACCTGCTCCTCGCCGACAACATCCTCTTGCAGCGGAACCTGTATTCCCGAACGGTGCTGAGAGCCTACAACCGCACGGGGCCGATCGTCATCGACGCGGCGGGATACGACCTCGCCTTCATCGATACCCCGCATTACGTGCGTCTCCGCGGTATCTCGCGCGAGCGGGTGATCTCCGTCATCCACGACCTCATCCCGCTGGAGGACGCACACCTGTCCGGGAAGTGGCGCCCGGTCTTCCAGAGCAAGCTCGCGGCGAGCCTCGCGGCGTCCGGGACGCTGATCTTCGTCTCCGAGACCACGCGGGAGACGTTCAGGCAGCTCTACCCGGCCCGCGCGGAGAAGCCCCACGTCGTCCTCTACCCGGCCATCCGGGCCGGCCTTCTCGCCGAGGCGGAGAAGCGGGAGCCGCCGCGCACGTCCTACCTGCGCGACCTCGGCCCGGACCGGCGGGCGACGCGGCTCGCCCGCCAGGCGGCATCGCTCCCGGACGGCCTGCCGGCCGCCCTGGCGCTCGGCCAGGTGACCCGGGAGGAGGTGCGCGGCTTCCTCGATCCCGGGCCGGACTGGAACCCGGACCTGCCGTTCTTCGCGACCGTCGTGTCGGACGAGCCCCGCAAGAACATCGGCATCTTCGTCGCCGCCGCGGACGGGCTGCACGGCCGGGCGAACCTGGTCGTCATCGGCCAGGTCGACGGGAACAGGCATATGGGCGGCGCTCCCGAGCGCTACCCGAACCTCCATTTCACCGGCTACGTCACCGAAGCCGAGAAGCTCGACCTGATCCGCGGCGCGGCCGGGCTCGTCTTCCCCTCCTTCTCGGAAGGATTCGGCATCCCGGTGGTGGAAGGCGCGGTGTTCGGCCGGCCGGTCATCTGCTCCGATATCCCGGTGTTCCGGGAGATCACGGGCGGGCTCGCCGACTATGTCGACCCGACCCGGCCGGACGATCTCGTCCGGGCGGCGCTCGCGATCCTGGACGGTCCCGCAGCCGCGGCCGGGAGGGCGGAAGCGCTCCGGCGTTTCTGCACGGACCGCTACCGGCAGAGCGCCATGTCGGTGCGTCTCGGGGAGACGCTGGCCCGCATGTCGGGCCTCCCAGGCCTTCGGGCCGCCGCGTAGCCGATCGCGCCGATGCCGGTCCCGGACAACCGCGCCTCCGCCGCCGGCCGCAAGGTCCTGCTGGTGAGCGAAACCCTCGGCACGCCCGCGCCGGACCGGCCCTGGCGTGATTACGGGGTGGCGCTGGTCGAGATCCTGAAGGAATCCGGCGCGGAGGTGACGCTCGCCGCCGAGCGCGCCTTCGGGTTCGAGCCGGCCTCCTCCGACGAGGCCGGGCGCTCCGCCGCCTTGCACCGCTACCTGTCCGCCGGCCGCTATCGCCCGCTCCTCGTCTACGGGGGCGCGGCCGCCCGCCTGCTGGCCCGCCACGCGCCCGCCATCCTGGAGCGGATCGCCGACCGCCAGCACCGGACCGGCATGGCCCGGGACACGGAGTTCCGGAACGTCCTCGCCGGCAAGCCTCCGGAAGGTCTCGACTGGCTCCGGCTCGTCGACCGTTTCCGGACGCCCCGCCGCTTCTATTCGGCGGCGCGGTTGCGGGCGGTGCACGGCACCGGCACGCCCGCCATCGACGGCGCGGGATACGACGTCGTGGTCGTGGACGGCCTCCTGCCCGTGCGGGTGGCGAATGCCGCGGGCCGGGTCGTCACGGTGGTGCACGATTCCTCGGAGCTGGCCTCGCCGGCGACGCCCGGAGCCTATCGCCTCAGCGCCGGCGGCGGGCTCCTGGCCATGGCAGGACGAAGCGGGCCCGTCCTCTTCGCGACCGAGGAGGCGCGCCGGCGGTTCGGCGCGTGGCTGGGCAGCCGGGCCGGCGCCGGAACGGTGCTCGGGCCGGTCGCGTCGAACCGCATCCGCGGCCTGCTCCGCACCGGGCCGGCCGGGCCGGCCCGGTCGAGATACCTCGCGGACCTGCGGGAGGCGGCCGACAGGTCGGCCTTCCTGCACGGCCTGACGGGCCGGGGCATTGTCGAGCGCCTGGTCCGCGAGATCACGGAGGCCGAGCCGGCGCGGGCGTCCGGGCGGAACCTTCCCGTCGTCGTGATCCCGTGGCCGGCCGAGGGAGACGTCGGTCCGCTCCGCCAGCTTGCCGCGTCGCTCGCCGGTGCGGCGGTGCTGGTGGCGACGGGGCCGGCGGAACCGTCGCCCAAGCCCAGGCGGCGCACGGCCCGCGATCCCGCCCCGCCGCCGGACCTGCATCTCGCCGGCCGGCTCCCAGAACCGGAGCGGCTGGCGCTGATCAGCGGGGCCGCGCTTCTCGTCTTGCCGAACCGCTCGCCGGGCGGCGCGTCCCTTCTCGAAGCCATGGCGCTCGGCACGCCCGTGCTCTGCGCCGACCTCCCCGACAATCGGGAATGGGCGGGAGACGAGGTGTCCTATTTCGACCCGTCGGCCCGGGACGGCATGGCCGGGTCGATCCGGCGAGCGCTGGCGGCCCGCCCCGGCGTGGACCGCACGGCCCTCTTGGCCAGGAGCGAGGCGGCGCGGCGTTCCGCGGTCGAGATCGTGGGCGGGCTGCTCGGCACCGGCTGAGCCTACAGGTCCCGCCCCTCGATATCCGGCGACAGCCGCTCGACAAGGGTCTTGATCTCGGACAATTGCGGGTGGAGCGAGAGGGCCTTGCGGAAGGCGAGGAGCGCCCCGGCCTTGTCGCCGCCGGACAGGCGGACCTGCCCGAGCGACACCCAGGCCCCGAACAGGCGCGGCTCGCGGGACAGGGCCTGGTGGAGATCGGCCAGCGCGTCGGCGGGATCGTCCAGGATGAAGAAGGCGGCCGCGCGCCGATGCCAGGCCTCGGCCCAGTCCGGCTTCAGCTGGGTCACGCGGTCGAGGAGCTCGATCGCCAGCGCCGCGTCCTTGCCTTCGAGCGCCTCCCCGGCGCGGCTCATCAGGAGGTCGGCCGTGTCGCTGCCCGAGCGGGAAAGGCGCCGCTCGATCAGGTTGGCGATGCCCTGCGCCTCCGCCTCGTCCTTGGCGGCCGCGAGCCGGCCGAACAGCTCGTCGAGAGAGCCCGGACGGGGAGCCTCCGGGCCGGCCTTGGCGGAAGGGCGGGATGGCTGCCGATCGCCCGGCGCCGCGAAGGCCGGCCCGGCGGAGAGCAGGCAGGCGGCCAGGGTGGCGGCCATGAAGGCGGGACGGCGCGGCATGCCTCCATCATCCCGGGGCCGTCGCCGTCCGTCAATGGACGCCTCCCGCGGCGCTTGCCGCGGCCGCTCGCGCCCGTCATCCTGCCCCGAACGAATTCGGGAGACGCCCATGCTTCGCCGCCGCAGCCTCGCAGCCCTCGCCCTCGCGGCCGCCTTCCTGGCCGGGCCGGGCCGGGCGGACGAATCGCGGCTCGACCGGATCGTCGCCTCCGGCACGCTGAGGGTCGGCTCGACGGGCGATTACAAGCCGTTCACCTACCGGGACCCGTCGACGGGCGCCTTCTCGGGCTTCGACATCGACATGGCGGAGAGCCTCGCGAAGGCGCTCGGCGTGAAGGTCGAGGTCGTGCAGACCAAGTGGTCGGACCTGATGAAGGATTTCGAGGCGGACCGCTTCGATGTCGGGATGGGCGGCATCTCCGTCACGCTGGACCGCGCCCGCAAGGCGTATTTCTCCCTGCCCATGCTGCGGGAAGGCAAGACGCCGATCACGAAATGCGAGAACGTGGCGAAGTTCGAGGCGCTCGCGGACATCGACAAGCCGGGCGTGCGGGTGATCGTCAACCCGGGCGGCACCAACGAGCGCTTCGCCAGGGCCAACGCGAAGAACGCCGCCATAACCGTGTTCCCGGACAACACCACGATCTTCGACGAGATCGCGGCCGGGCGCGCCGACCTCATGATGACGGACGCGTCCGAGACGCGGTTCCAGCAGAAGCAGCATCCGGGCGTGCTGTGCGCCGTACATCCCGACAAGCCCTTCGACTTCGCCGAGAAGGCCTACCTTCTGCCGCGCGATACCGGGCTCAAGCAGTTCGTCGATCAATGGCTGCATCTCCAGATGGAGACCGGCGTCTTCACGTCCACGCTGAAGAAGTGGATCGATTGAGCGGCGGGACGGTGCCGCGTTCGGCCGGCCGCCCGTGACCGCGGACGATCTGGCGGAAGGGCTCGGCTTCATCCGCAACGGCCTGGAGCGGGCCGGGATCGAGACCGATCCGGACGGGTTGCTGGCGGAGGCGAACGGCCCGGACGGTCTCCTCGTGGCGATCGCGGGCGAGCAGGCGCTCCTGCGGCAAGATGGCGGCGGCGCGAGCGCGCTCCTGCCGTCCGGCCTCCTGGGAGCGGTTCCGCTTCGCGAGCGCGCGGTCCTCGGCCGCTTCGGCGGACAGGCGGTGGCGGCCGGGCTGCTCGACCCGGACGCGCTTGCGGACCCGTCCGAAGCGGGCCTTTCTCCGCACGACCTGCGGACGATCGCGGTCGGGGGCCTCGTCCCTCCGGACGAGCTCGGCATGCTGGCCCAGGCGAAGGCGCTGCTCGGCTGGCACGCGCGCCACCGCTTCTGCGCCCATTGCGGATCGCCGACGGTCGCGGCCTCGGCGGGCCTCCGCCGCGACTGCCCGGCCTGCCGGGCGCAGCATTTCCCCCGGACGGACCCGGTCTCCATCATGCTGGTCGTGCGGGACGGGAACTGCCTTCTCGGGCGCCAGGCCCGCTTCGTCCCGAACTCCTATTCGTGCCTCGCGGGGTTCATCTCGCCCGGCGAGACGATCGAGGACGCCGTCCGGCGCGAGACGCTGGAGGAGGCCGGCATCCGGGTCGGCCGGGTGCGATATCTCCGGTCTCAGCCCTGGCCGTTCCCTTCCAGCCTGATGATCGGCTGCGCCGGCGAGGCGCTTTCGGACGCCATCACGATCGACGGGGAGGAGCTGGAGGATGCCCGCTGGTTCTCCCGCGACGAGGTCGGCGCCATGCTGGAGCGCCGCCATCCGGCCGGCCTCATCACGCCGCCGCCCATGGCCATCGCCAATTACCTCATGCGGGCCTGGCTCGCGGGCGAGGCGGAGTTCGGCTGACCTCACGGCGGCAGGGACAGCGCCAGAAAGATCGTGCCGTCGACCGGCGTCTGGTAATAGGGCTCGACCGGCAGGAAGCCGAGCTCGCGGTAGAGCGCCTGCGCCGCCTCCATGTCCGGGAGGGTGTCGAGGCGGATCTCCCGGTAGCCGAGCCTAGCCGCCTCCGCGACGATCGCCTCCGCGAGAGCACGGCCGAGGCCGCGGCCCCGGCCGGCCGGGGCCACGTAGAGCCGCTTCATCTCGGCCGTCCCGGCCGGGCCGGAGGACCGCAACGCCACGCAGCCGAGCGGCACGCCCGCCTCGTCACGGGCCAGGAGGAGCGCCCCGCCCGGCGGGCCGTAGCGGCCCGGTAGCCCCGCGAGCTCGGCCGCGAAATCCTGGTAGGCGAGGTCCACGGCGAGCGAGGCGCCGTATTCGGAGAACAGCCGGCGCGCCTCCCGGAGGTCGTCCCCGGACGTCGCGGGCGCGATCCGGAACGGTGCCGACATGCGGGTCGGCTCAGGCCAGGAAGGCCACGAGGTCCGCCGCCACCGCCTTCGGCTCCTCGTGCAGCACCCAATGGGTGGCGTCGTCGTACGGGATGAGGCGGCCGTCGTCGCAGAGGGCGAGGCTCGCCTCGGCGAAGCCCCGGCCGAGCGCCGCGTCCCGCATGCCCCAGATCACCCGGGTCGGAACCCGGACGCGGCCGATCGGGTCCGGCGGCCTGCGGATCAGCGCCCGGTACCAGCCCAGCATGCCGGGGAGCGCGCCGGGCATCGCCCACGCGTCCCGGTAGAGCCGGAGGTCGTCCGGCCGGAACGTGCCGGGCCAGCTCGAACGGCGGAGCGCCGTCTTCAGCGCCCAGAAATCTCCGGCCGCGAGCATCCGCTCCGGCACGCCGCCGCCGATCTGGAAGAACGCCACGTAGACGCTGCGCAGGAGCTGCAGCGGGTCGCGCCGCACCTGCGCCCAGCGCGTGTCGGGATGGGGCGCGTTGAGGACGACGAGCTTCTCCACCCGGTCCGGCGCCGCGGCCGCGACCGCCCAGGCGACGATGCCGCCCCAATCGTGGCCGACCAGCCGGAAACGGTCCCGGCCGTAGCTGCTCGCGAGCGCCAGCACGTCGTCCCGGAGCACGGAGAGCCGGTACGGGTCGATCCCGTCCGGCTTGTCGCTGCGCCCGTAGCCGCGCTGGTCCGGCACGACGACCCGATGCCCGGCGGCCGAGAGGGCGCCGAGCTGGTGGCGCCAGCCGTAGGAGAATTCCGGAAAGCCGTGCAGCAGGATGACGAGCGGCCCGTCCGCCGGCCCCGCCTCGACCACGTGCAGGGCGATCCCGTTCACCGCGACGCGGGTCTCCCGCAGCATCAGGCCGATCCGGCGCCGATATTCTTGCGGAAGGGATGGGCCGGGAATACGCCCAGGATCCTGAGCTCCTTCGAGAAGAAGCCGAGCTCCTCCATCGCGCGGGCGAGCCCCGGCTCGGCGGGATGGCCGTCCACCTCCGCGTAGAACTGCGTGGCCGTGAACTGCCCCTCGACCATGTAGGATTCGAGCTTGGTCATGTTCACGCCGTTGGTGGCGAAGCCGCCGAGCGTCTTGTAGAGCGCGGCCGGAAGGTTGCGGACCCGGAACACGAAGCTCGTGACGCAGCGGCCGTTCCCGGCCGGCGGCGATGCGGGCTCGCGGGACAGGATGATGAAGCGCGTCGTGTTGGTCGCCTCGTCCTCGACGTCCTCGGCCAGGATGTCGAGACCGTAGATCGAAGCCGCCATCCGGGGCGCGAGCGACGCCCGGCTGGGATCCGCCCATTCCGCCACCTCGCGGGCGGAGCCGGCCGTGTCGCCCGCCACCACGGCCCTCAGGCCGAGCTTCCGGATGATCTTGCGGCACTGCCCGAGCGCGTGGACGTGGCTGTGCACCGTCTCCAGCCTCTCCAGCGGCGTCCCGGGCACGGCCATGAGCTGGAAATGGATGGGCAGGAAATGCTCGCCCACGATGTGGAGGCCGGAGGCCGGCAGGAGGTGGTGGATATCCGCCACCCGGCCCGCGATCGAGTTCTCGATCGGGATCATGGCGAGGTCGGCGGAGCCTTCCGCCAGGGCCGCGAAGGCATCCTCGAAAGTCGGGCAGGGCAGGGGCTCGTGACCGGGCCGCGCTTCCCCGCAGGCGATGTGCGAATTGGCGCCGGGCTCCCCCTGGAACGAGATGCGGGGCTTCCCGGTCATGGACGCGACCTCTCGGACAGGATGGCACGGGCGCGCTCCAGGCCGTGCGGATTGTCGACGCCGAAGGGTTGGTCCGTCACGATCGCGACGTCGATGCGCAGGCCGGCCTCCAGCGCCCGGAGCTGCTCCAGGCGCTCGCGGGTCTCCAGCCCGGAGGGCGGCAGGGACACGAAGCGGGCGAGCGCCCGCCGACGGTAGGCGTAGAGCCCGACATGGTGCAGCAGCGGTCCCTCGCCGGACGGGATCGGCGCGCGCGAGAAATACAGCGCCCGGAGCCGGTCCGGCCCGC
>CALMTJ010000076.1:0-1400 GCA_937872715.1 uncultured Methylobacteriaceae bacterium | reverse complement strand
GCCGGCGCCCGCCCAAAACACCCCCCGCCCGGCCGCGCCCCCCCCCGACCGGGGTGCCGACCACCTTGACCACGGCCGGCTCCGTGCGCTCGGCCTCGACCGTGATCGTGAAGGCGAGCGTCGCGATGTCGACCGCCGGATCGGATAGGGGCGGAATCACGGCCGCCACGGAGGAGGGCGCGATCGTCGGGAAATCGCCTTGGACGTTCACGATCACGTCGTGCCGGCCGTCCGGATCGAGGATGCCCACCGCCTCCCAGACCCGGTCGGAGCCCGACGCGTGGTCCGGCCGGGTGAGGACGGCCCGGCCGCCGGCCCGGGTCACGGCGTCGGCGATGGCGGGATCGTCTGCCGCGACCGCGACCGGGCCGATCCCGGCCTCCGTCGCGCGCCGCCAGACCTGCACGATCATGGGCTCGCCCGCGATGAGGGCGAGCGGCTTGCCCGGCAGCCGCGTCGCGGCGAGACGCGCCGGGATGATGACGAGGGGATCGGGCAAGGTCGGGAGGGAGCCGCGGGAGGGCGCTCGGAGGCGAGGGCGGCGCTGTACCAGCCGTCCGGGCGGTTGTCATCCGGATACGGTCCCAGCCGCATCTCGCGACCGGACGCCGCGCGCCGTCTCCGGGGCGTTGTCAAGCCGAGCGTAATGCGGCTAAGCAACCGGGCCGAAGGGGCCGCGTTCTCCCGCGGGAACGTCGGCGGGAGATGTCTCCGAGATGGATTCGTTCGAGCTCAACAAGATCACCGGCGCCGTGCTCGCGACGCTGCTCTTCGCGATGGGGCTCAACGTGTTCTCGTCCGTCATCTACACGCCGCACAAGCCGGCCGTGCCGGGCTACGACCTGCCGGCGCCGGAGGCCGGGGCCGCGTCCGGCGGAAGCGACCAGCAGGCCCAGGCCGAGCCGCTGCCCGTCCTGCTCGCCAGCGCCGATGCCGGCAAGGGCCAATCGGCCGCCAAGAAGTGCCTCGCCTGCCACGTCTTCGACAAGGGCGGCGCGAACAAGATCGGCCCGAACCTCTTCGGCGTCCTCGGCCGTCCGAAAGGGTCGCACGAGGGCTTCGCCTATTCGACCGCCATGAAGGGCAAGGGCGGCGAGTGGTCGTTCGACGACCTGAACGCGTTCCTGACCAACCCGAAGGCTTACGTGCCGGGCACCATCATGGCCTTCGCCGGCATCTCCAACCCCAAGGAGCGGGCGGACGTGGTCAGGTACCTGGACACGCTGGCGGACACCCCCCTGCCGCTGCCGGCCGTGGAGACAACCGCCGGCGCCACTCCTGCCGGCGCCGCACCGGGGGCGTCGCAGAGCGGGCAGCAGAAGTCGCCCACGCTCCCGGGCCAGCGGGTCGAGCCCGGCCGCCGCCGCGGCGTAGGCGGGGGTGGGCACGACGAACCCGTC
>CALMTJ010000075.1 GCA_937872715.1 uncultured Methylobacteriaceae bacterium | reverse complement strand
CCCCGAATTCGTGGCGCTGACGCTCGGCCTCACGCTCTACACGGCATCCTTCATCGCGGAGATTGTCCGGGCCGGCATCCTGGCCGTGTCGAGGGGGCAGACGGAGGCCGCGAACGCCCTCGGCCTCCGCACCGGCCCAACGCTGAGCCTCGTCGTCATCCCGCAGGCGATGCGGGTGATCATCCCGCCGCTGACGAGCCAATACCTGAACCTGACGAAGAACTCCTCGCTCGCGGTCGTCATCGGCTACCCGGACCTCGTCCAGGTCTTCATGGGAACCGTGCTGAACCAGACCGTCCAGGCGATCGAATGCGTCGCCATGACCATGGCGGTTTATCTCCTCATCTCCATCGTCACGGCGACCGTCATGGACACCTACAATCGCCGCATGGCGCTGGTCGAGCGATAGGGGCGCGTGATGGCCGTCTCCTCGCTCTCCTACGTCCGCACAGCGCAGGCGGAATCGCTGCCGCCGCCCAGCCTCGTGCGCGGCCCGCTCGCCTGGCTGAGGCAGAACCTGTTCTCGAGCCCGGCGAACACGGTGCTCACGCTGGTCGTGCTCTTTCTCCTGTTCGTGATCCTCCCCCCGACGATACGGTTCCTCCTCATCGACGCGGTCTGGTCCGGAGCGGACCGGGCGGCCTGCCGCGAGGACATGGCCGGCCGGCCGGTCGGAGCCTGCTGGGCCTTCGTCGCGGACCGCATCAGCTACTTCACCTATGGCAGCTATCCGGCGGAGAGCCGCTGGCGGGTCGACACGTGGTTCGCGATGCTCGCGCTCGGCGTCGTCTGGATGCTGTGGCTCAGGGCGCCGCGCCGCGACATCGGCGCCGCCTATTTCTTCATCGTTTTCCCGATCGCGTCCTTCATTCTCCTCACGGGCTGGAGCGCTGTCGGCCTCGAACCGGTCTCGACCGCCTTCTGGGGCGGCATCCTCGTCACCCTTCTCGTGTCGGTGATCGGGATCGTGGCGTCGCTCCCGTTCGGCATCCTCCTCGCGCTCGGGAGGCGCTCGAAGCTGCCGCTCGTGAAGCTCGCCTCGGTCGTGTTCATCGAGGTGATCCGCGGCGTGCCGCTCATCACCGTCCTCATCATGGCGAACACGATGCTGCCCCTGTTCCTGCCGGCGGGCGTCTCGGTGGACCGGCTGCTGCGGCCGCTCATCGGCGTCGCGCTGTTCGCCTCCGCCTACATGGCGGAGGTCGTGCGCGGCGGGCTGCAGGCGGTTCCGAAAGGGCAGTACGAGGGCGCGATGTCGCTCGGGCTCGGCTATTGGCGGATGATGTTCTTCATCGTCCTGCCGCAGGCGCTCCGCATCGTCATCCCTGGCATCGTCAACACCTTCATCGGGCTCTTCAAGGACACGAGCCTCGTCTATGTCATCGGCGTGTTCGACCTGATGAAGACGATCGAATCCGCCCGCATCGACCCGCAATGGGCGGCTCCCACCGTGTCGAACACGGGATATGCCTTCGCGGCCCTCTTCTACTTCGTCTGCTGCTTCGGCATGTCGCGATACTCGCTCATGGTCGAACGCAAGCTCGCGGCAGGACAACGGCGGTAACGATCATGGCTACGGCGCAACAGACCCTCGCCCCGAAGACCCCGGCCGGCGAACCGATCGTCCAGCTCCAGGGCGTGAACAAGTGGTATGGCGAGTTTCACGTCCTGCGGGACGTGAACCTCAGCGTCGGCAAGGGCGAGCGCATCGTCATCTGCGGGCCGTCCGGCTCAGGCAAGTCGACGATGATCCGCTGCATCAACCGGCTGGAGGAGCATCAGAAGGGCCGCATCGTCGTGGACGGCACCGAACTCACCAACGACCTGAAGAAGATCGACGAGATCCGCCGCGAGGTCGGCATGGTGTTCCAGCATTTCAACCTCTTCCCGCACCTCACGATCCTCGAGAACTGCACCCTCGCGCCCATCTGGGTGAAGAAGATGCCGAAGAAGGACGCGGAAGAGGTGGCGATGAAGTACCTCAAACGCGTCAAGATCCCGGAACAGGCGAGCAAGTATCCTGGCCAGCTCTCCGGCGGCCAGCAGCAGCGCGTCGCCATCGCCCGCTCGCTCTGCATGTCCCCGAAGATCATGCTCTTCGACGAGCCGACCTCCGCGCTCGACCCCGAGATGGTGAAGGAGGTGCTGGACACGATGGTGGGCCTCGCCGAGGAGGGCATGACCATGCTGTGCGTGACCCACGAGATGGGCTTCGCCCGGCAGGTCGCGAACCGCGTCATCTTCATGGATGCCGGCCAGATCGTGGAATCGAACGAGCCGCACGAGTTCTTCCGCAATCCGCAGCACGAGCGGACG
This sequence comes from uncultured Methylobacteriaceae bacterium, assembly GCA_937872715.1. Classification (GTDB taxonomy): domain Bacteria; phylum Pseudomonadota; class Alphaproteobacteria; order Rhizobiales; family Beijerinckiaceae; genus Enterovirga. The sequence continues at coordinate 12,563 of CALMTJ010000075.1, read as the reverse complement.
AAGCTCTTCCTCAGCCAGATCCTGCATTAGCCGGGGCGACGAGATCACGGCCCGGCTCGCCGTCCCGTCACTGCGAGCGGAGCGAAGCAGGCCAGCCCGCAGCGCGTCGTGTCGGGGGTTTCTTCGTCGGCTACGCCTCCTCGCGAAGACGGCCTCACGACCCGATCGCGCGAAGGTCTCCAGCTTGAGGAGGCCCGGACCATCGGCCAAGCTCTGAGCCTCGCCCGACCCATGGGCGTGCCGGCGCTCCTCGCCTGGTCCTTCCTGGCGATGGCGCTCGATATCGGCGTCTCCCGCATCACCTACGGGACCATTCTGCCGGCGTTGAGCCGGGATCTCGGTCTCGATTACGCGACGGGCGGGCTCCTCGGGGCCGCGAACCTCGCCGCCTATCTCGCCGGCACGCTCGCGGCTCCCTCGCTCGGGCGGCGCTTCGGCATGCGGAGGCTGGCGAGTGTCGGGCATCTCGGCTTCGCGGCCGGCGCCCTGCTCTGCGGGGCGGCCGGCGGCATCCCGCTCTTCGCGGCCGGCCGGGTGATCATGGGCTTCGGCTCCGGAATCGGGCTGCTCGCGCTGTTCGTGCTCATCTTCGCGTCCGTGCCGACGGAGCGCCGGCCCGTCGCGAGCGCCTTCGTATGGGGCGGGATCGGCTTCTCGGTCATCCTGAGCGGCCTCGCGGCGCCGTGGCTGCTCGAGCCGGGCGGCTGGTGGCGCCTGTCCCTGTTCGGGCCGGCCCTCGCCGGGCTCGCGGTCGGCCTCTCCGTCGCCCGGCCGGTGGCGGCGCATGCCGGCCCGCCCCCCGCATCCGCCATGCCGGCCGCCGGCGCCGCCGGGCCGCTCCGTCACCACCTCCCGCTCGCCGCCGCCTATTTCATGTTCGGTGCCGGGTACATCGCCTATGCCACCTTCGCGGGCGCGAAGCTCGCGGCGGAGGCGGCGCCTCTTTCCGTCGTGGTCGGGTCCTGGCTGACGCTCGGCGCGGCGGCGTTGGCCGGTTCGGCCTGCACGGCCGCGCTCCTGTCCTGGCCGCGGCCGCGCTCCCTCGCGCTCCTCGCATCGCTCGTCACGGGTGCGCTCGGGTCGCTGGCGGCCGGGATCGGCGGCGCGGCGTTCTCCCTCGCCGCCTCCGTCCTGATCGGTCTCGGGCTGGCTTCGACGCCGGCGGTGGTCACGGCCTATGCCCGCGAGCGCACGAGCGATTCCGACTACCCGCGGGTATTCGGTTTCGCGACCGCCGGCCTCGGGCTGGGCCAGCTGATCGGACCGGTGGCGGCGGGCCTCCTCGCCGGGCGGTTCGGCTCGGGATCGGTGATGGGCTTCGCCGCGCTCGCCTACCTGACCGGCGCCGGCCTGGCTGTGCTCGACCTTCGCCGCTCCGTCCAGGTTCAGTCCGGGCCGGTCACGGCCGGCACGTCCTCCCGGGCTCCCCATTCGGACCAGGAGCCGTCGTAGAGCGCCTGGGCCGGCTTGCCGATACGCTCCAGCGCCAGAGCCAGGATCGCGGCCGTGACGCCGGAGCCGCAGCTCGTGACCACCGGGAGGCCGGGATCGATCCCGGCCTCCCGGAAGGCCCCCTCGATCGTGGCGGCATCGGCGAGCTTTCCGCCCGCCAGCACCTTCGCGTAATGGACGTTGCGGGCGCCCGGCATGTGCCCGGATCGCGTGCCGGGCCGCGGCTCCGCCTCCTCGCCGGTGAAGCGGGACGCCGAGCGCGCATCCGCGACCTGGGCCGAACCCGTGGCCAGCGCCTGCCGGACGTCATCGAGCGACGCCACCGTCTTCGGGTCGAAGCTCGGCCTGAACGTCACGGCCGGCCGCGGACGGCCTTCGCCGGCCTCGGTCGGCCGGTCTTCCGCCTTCCAGGCCGGCAACCCGCCATCCAGCACCGCGACCCGGCGCGAGCCGAAGCCCCGGAACGTCCAGGCGACGCGCGGGGCGGAGAACAATCCCATCCCGTCATAGACGACGACCATCATCTCCTCCGAGATGCCCATGCGGCCGGCCGCCTCCGCGAAGCTCTCCGGCGAGGGCAGCATGTGGGGCAGGGAGGACGAGGCGTCCTTCACCGCGTCTATGTCGAAGCGGAGCGCGCCGGGGATGTGGGCCGCCCGGTACTCCGCCTCCGCGTCCCGCGCCATGGTCGGCAAGTAGTAGGAGCCGTCGAGAACAACGAGGTCGGGATCGCCGAGATGCTCAGCCAGCCAGGCCGGCGCGACGACGCCGATGGGCGGCATATTCATCAACGATCAGCGTAGCTTGACCACAGATACAATCCGAAACCGACGAGCAGCAGGCTCAACGGAGCGCCGATGAAGGCTATGAACTGGCTCGTCGTCACGGCTTGAGTCTCCCTAGCAGGCGCCGGGCGGCCAAGTGGAAGGCTAACCCGACCAGGAACCATGTAGCAACGATCTCCACCAGCACCAGCGGCTCGGCCGCGGGTGCGGCCGACAGGCCGTAAGACAGCGCGACGAGTGGCGCGGCCGTGCCGGCCGTCAGCGCGAAGCCGGCCAATGTATTCAGAAGCCCGGCCGTCAGCTTTATGCGCTCGTTCTGGATGAGGCTCATCTATCCCAGCCTGATCCGCACCCGCCGGTTCTGTTTCCCCTTCTTCTCGATGTCGGTCACGGCCACAGGGCCGATCTCGCCGGTGCGGGCGACATGGGTGCCGCCGCAGGGCTGGAGGTCGATGCCCGCGATGGAGACGAGGCGGACGCGGCCGGAACCTCGCGGCGGCTTCACCGACATGGTCTTCACGAGGCCGGGATTGGCGTCGAGCTCGGCATCCGTGATCCAGCTCTCGCTCACCGGCGCGTCGCGGGCGACGAGCTCCCGGAGCCTGCCGGTCAGCTCCGCCTTGTCGAGGCCGGCGTCAGGGATGTCGAAATCCAGCCGCCCGTCGCCGTCGCCGATCGCGCCGCCGCTGACGGGGTAGGGGAGAACGACGCTGAGGAGATGGAGGGCCGTGTGCACCCGCATCCGGTTGAAGCGCTTCTCCCAGTCGAGCTCGGCCCGGACCGGCTCGCCCGCCCCGGGAAGCGCCGAGCCCGGCACCGGCAGGTGGACGACCGTCGAACGGTCCGGACCGTAGGCCGTGTTGACGATCGGCACGACGCTCCCGTCCCGGCGCAGGATGCGGCCGCCATCGCCCGGCTGGCCGCCGCCCTGAGCGTAGAACACGGTGCGATCGAGCACGATCCCGCCTTCGGGCGTGACCGCGACCACGGTCGCGTCGCAATCGCGCCGGTAGGCGTCGTCGCGGAACAGGAGATCCGTCATCCCTCGTAGGCCCGGAACACCTGCCTCTGTTCGCCGAGGCCCGCGATGCCGAGCGTGACGACGTCGCCGGGCTTCAGGAAGCGCGGCGGTTTCATGCCGAGCGCGACGCCCGGAGGCGTGCCCGTGGTGATGACGTCGCCGGGCTCGAGCGCCATGAAATGGGAGACGTAGGACACGATCTGCCGGCAATCGAAGATCATGGTCTTCGTCGAGCCGCGCTGCCGCCTCTCGCCGTTCACGTCGAGCCACATGTCGAGATCCTGCACGTCCGCGATCTCGTCCGGCGTGACGAGCCAGGGGCCGAGCGGCCCGAAGGTGGGCGCGCTCTTGCCCTTGATCCACTGGCCGCCGCGCTCCGCCTGCCACTCGCGTTCGGACACGTCGTTGCAGACGCAATAGCCCGCCACGTGGTCGAGGGCCTCGTTCGCGTGCAGGTAGGATCCGCCCCGGCCGATCACGACCGCGATCTCCACCTCCCAATCGACTTTCTCCGAGCCCTTGGGGATGATCACGTCGTCGTTCGGGCCGACGATGCAGGAGGGTGCCTTGGAGAAGACGATCGGCTCCTTCGGGATCGCGGCACCGGTCTCGGCCGCGTGGTCGGCGAAGTTGAGGCCGATCGCGATGAAATGCCCGACACGAGCGACGGGCGGCCCGATCCGGGTCCCGGCCGGCACGGCCGGCAGGCTCGCCGGGTCGACGCCCGCCAGCGCCGAGAACCCCGAGGACAGCGCCTCCGTGTCGATGTCCGGGATGAGGCCGGACAGGTCGCGGAGGCCGCCGTCCCCGTCCAACAACCCGGGCTTCTCCCGTCCCGGCTCTCCGAAGCGCACGAGTTTCACGTCCTGATCCTCCGAGGCGATGATCTCTACCGCAGACGCGCCGGCCCGCAAGCCTCTCGCGGCTGACGGGTCAGGCCTTGATGCGCACGTAGGTTCCAGGCGCGTCGCAGAGCGCCGGAAGCAGGCCCTCGCCCGGGTGGCGGGCGGGTACGCGCTCGGGCGCCTGCGCCTCGATCCAGCCGAACCAGTGCGGCCACCAGGAGCCCTTGTTCTCCGTGGCGCGCCCGAGCCAGTCTTCGAAGGTCTCGGCCCCGTCCAGCGGTCCCGTCCAGTAGCCGTATTTCGGCTTGCCGGGCGGGTTGACGACGCCCGCGATATGGCCCGACCCGGCCACCACGTAATCGACGTTGCCGCCGAAGTAGTGGGAGCCGGTGAACACCGATTTCGCCGGCGCGATATGGTCCTCTCGCGTCGCGAGGTTGAAGATCGGTACCGTGACGAGGCCGAGATCGAGCGTCACGCCGTCGACCACCATCTCGCCCCGCGTCAGCTTGTTCTCGAGGTAGCAGTTGCGCAGGTAGAAGGAATGGTTCGCGGCCGGCATCCGGGTCGCGTCCGAGTTCCAGAACAGGAGGTCGAACGGGAAGGGCGCCCGCCCTTTCAGGTACACGTTCACGACGTAGGGCCAGATCAGGTCGTTCGGCCGCAGCATGTTGAAGGCGTTCGCCATGCGGGAGCCTTCGAGGTAGCCGCGGGTCTTCATCATGGCCTCGACGGCCTGGACCTGGGCCTCGTCCACGTAGACCTTGAGGTCGCCCGCATGGGTGAAATCGACCTGGGTCGTGAAGAACGTCGCGGACGAGATGCGGCTGTCGTCCCGGGCCGCCATGTAGGCGAGCGTCACGGACAGGAGCGTCCCCCCGACGCAATAGCCGATGGACGTCACCTCCCGCTCGCCGCAGGCCTGCTCCACGGCGTCCAGCGCGGCCAGCACGCCCTCGTGCATATAGGCGTCGAACCCCTTCGCGGCCTGGCGCTCGTCGGGGTTCACCCAGGAGATGCAGAAGACGGTCAGCCCCTGATCCACTGCCCAGCGGATGAAGCTCTTCTCCGGGTTGAGGTCCAGGATGTAGAATTTGTTGATCCAGGGCGGGACGATGAGGAGCGGCCGCTTCAGCACGGTCTCCGTCGTCGGCGCGTATTGAATGAGCTCGATCAGGTCGTTGCGTAAGACGACCTTTCCGGGGGTGATCGCGAGTTTCTGTCACACATTGAAATTCTACGAATCGGATTGGCGAAGCTTGAGCTCGCCGCCCCCCGCCTCCACGTCCTCCGCCAGCATCTTCATGCCGCGCACGAGGTTCGCGCCGTTCTCCTTGAAGGTTTCGCGCAGGAGTTCGGGGCTCGTCGGGACGAAGTTCGAAGGCGAGAGGGCGGAGGAGAGCTGCTTCACGTAGAAGCGGGCCTTGCTCCGGGTATGGTCGTCGAGGTCCTGGACGTCGTCGACCATGGTCTCGGCCCAATGGGTGGTGACGAGATAGGCCTGTTTCAGGAAGTCGAACACCGCGTTCGTGGACCAGTCCGGATCCTGGAAGCGCTTGTCCTGGGGGGAGGGCGTCGCGACGGGCACCGCCTCCTCGCCCTGCAGCCGGCGGAGGCTCGACGACCACAGCTCGACGAACTTGTTGCCGAGCCGCGCCTGCGCCTCCACGGCCTTCTGCGGATCGACCAGCCATTTCTCGGCGACATGACCCAGCGTTTTCACGATGTCGCCGACCTCGTCGGCGAACCCCGTATTGGCGGTCCGGTTCTCGATCGGCTTCAAATAGGCGGCCGTGGCGCGTCCGGCCTCCTGGACGAAGCTCGACAGGTTGCGCGACAGCGCCTCGAAATCGGGCGTCGGCGTCGTCGCGGTCACGTCCGCCTTCGGCTCAGCCATTGCACCCTCCCGTCCTGGCGGCCTTGTCAGACCTGCCGCCTTGTCGACATGTTAGCCCATCGCAGGCCGCGCATCGATCGTCTCGACAACGTCGTCGGACGGGTCGCGATCCCCGGACGAACGAAACGAACATGCCTCTCCCCGACACCTGCAAGCCGCTCCTGATCGCCGCGATCCTGCCGCTCGCGGCCGCCTCATGCGGAACCGATGCCAACCCGGTCCGCGACCTCGCGATCGCGTCGGGGGTGACCGGCGGGGAGCCGCGTCCGGCGCCGGATTTCGTGACCCGGAGCCGTCCGGCGAGCGTCGAGTACACGCCGATCGGGGTCGCCCCGCCCGCGCGGCGCTTCCGGGCGAAGGACAAGGCCAAGGTCGAGACGGCGGAGAAGGAGATGAACGAGCTCCGCTCGTCCAACGAGGCGCGGGCCGCCCGGGCCCGCCGGGCCGCCGGATCCTCGGCCACGCCGGTGCCGGCCAAGCCCGCGAACTGACGGGCCGGGGGGCTTTCCCGGGTGCCAAGCCGGCCGGAGCGGTGCTAGAGGGTGCGCCGCGTCGCCGCGGCGGCGATGCCGGGACCTCGTGGCGATGAGCGACTTCCACCGCATCAGGCGGCTTCCTCCCTACGTGTTCGAGGAGGTGAACCTCGCCAAGGCCAAGGCCCGGGCCGGCGGCGCCGATATCGTCGACCTCGGCATGGGCAACCCGGATCTCGCCGCCCCGCCCCACGTTGTCGCCAAGCTCTGCGAGACGGCCGGGAGGCCGCGTACGGACCGCTACTCCGCGTCCAAGGGCATCGGCGGGCTCCGGCGCGCCCAGGCCGGATATTATGCCCGGCGGTTCGGCGTGAAGCTGAACCCGGACAGCCAAGTCGTCGCGACGCTGGGCTCCAAGGAAGGCTTCGCCAATATGGCGCAGGCTATCACGGCGCCGGGCGACGTCGTGCTCGTGCCGAACCCGTCCTACCCGATCCACGCCTTCGGCTTCCTCATGGCCGGCGGGGTGATCCGGTCCGTCCCGGCCGAGCCCACGCCCGCCTTCTTCCCGGCGCTGGAACGGGCCGTGATGCATTCGATCCCGAAGCCGCTCGCGGTGGTCGTCTGCTATCCGTCGAACCCGACCGCCTACGTGGCCGATCTCGACTTCTACGGCGACCTGGTCCGCTTCGCGAAGAAGCACGACATCTTCATCCTGTCCGACCTCGCCTATGCCGAGGTGTTCTTCGACGACAGGAAGCCGCCGCCCTCCGTGCTGCAGGTGCCGGGGGCGGCCGACGTGACGGTCGAGTTCACCTCCATGTCGAAGACCTTCTCCATGGCGGGCTGGCGCATGGGCTTCGCCGTCGGCAACGAGCGTCTGTTGGCGGCGCTCGCTCGGGTGAAATCCTATCTCGATTACGGCGCCTTCACGCCCGTCCAGGTCGCCGCGACCGCGGCGCTGAACGGGCCGGAGGATTGCATCGGGGAGATGCGGTCGACTTACCGGAAGCGGCGGGACGTGCTGGTCGACGCGTTCGGCAAGGCGGGCTGGACGGTGCCGTCGCCGGAAGCCTCCATGTTCGCCTGGGTGCCGATCCCCGAGAAGTTCCGCCCGCTCGGCAGCCTGGAATTTTCCAAGCTCCTGATCGACAGGGCGGATGTCGCGGTCGCGCCCGGGATCGGCTTCGGCGAGCACGGGGACGATTACGTCCGCATCGCGCTCGTCGAGAACGAGCAGCGCATCCGCCAGGCGGCGCGCTCCCTCCGCCGGTTCTTCGACACGGCCGACCGCACCCTGCACAACGTCGTGCCGCTGGCTCGGGCCGGCTGAAGCCATGCGGGCGCTCGCGGCAGCCCTCCTGACGGTCGGGCTCGTCGCGGCCTTCGCGCCGCGGCAGGTGTGGACGAGAGGGCTCGCCGCGGAGGATGTCGGCCCGCCGGAGAGCGGCGCCCGCCTCGAGCTCTACCGGCCGGAGGGTCCGGGACCCTTCCCGGCGGTCGTCGTCCTCCACCCCTGCAACGGCATCGGCCGGAGCACGCGTCGCTGGGCGCGACGGCTGCGGGATTGGGGCTACCTCGCGGCTGTCCCGGACAGTTTCGGGCCGCGCGGCACGGCGAATGTCTGCGGCCATGGCATCGACGTGCCGGCCTCCGCCCGCGCCGAGGACGCCTTCGCGACCGCCGCGATCCTGGCGGCACGGCCGGATGTCAGGCGGGACCGGATGGCCGTGATGGGAATGTCGCATGGCGCAGGAGGCGTCCTGGCGGCCGCGGCCGAGGGTCCCGGCTCGCCCCCGTTCGCGGCCGCCGTCGCGCTATATCCCTGGTGCCCGAGCCGTACCGTCAGGCTGCGGACGGAGACGCTCGTGCTCGTCGGGGACGCCGACGACTGGACGCCGGCACCGCGCTGCATCGCCTTCGCGGCCAGGGAAGCCGCCCAGGCGCAGCCGCTCACGCTGAAGGTCTATCCGGGCGCGCTGCACGCCTTCGACAACGGCGCTCCGGTCTCGACCTATTTCGGGCATCGGGTCGGAGGCGACCCGGACGCCGCGGCCGATGCCGTCCCGCGCATCCGAGACTTCCTGGCCGGCCGGCTGCGCTGAGCTGGCCGGGCGGTCGGCGACCGAGGAGTTGGTCCGGTGTCCCAGGCAGAGAAGCGCTTGCAGCAGATGCGCAACAACCCGGTCGGGGACTGGACGATTCCGGACGTCGAGGCCGTTTGCCGCTCGCGGGGCATCGCTTGCGTCGTACCTGCCAGAGGCTCACATTACGACGTGTCTCATCCCGACCTGCCGGATCCTCACGATCCCGGCCCGGAGGCCGCTTAAGGCCGTGTACATTCGCAAGTTGATAGCGTTCGTCGATGCCGTGGAGGCCGCCAGCCGTGTACGTCGGTGATTACTACGTCGAGCTGCGCCTCCTTCCCCGCGAAGAAGGCGGGGGATGGGCCGTCTTGGTTCCCGATCTCCCCGGCTGCATGTCGGATGGCGAGACCATCGAGGAGGCCACGGTGAACGTCCGGGACGCGATCGAATGCTGGATCGCGGCCGCCAAGCGCATGGGGCGTGACGTTCCACGGCCCGCGCTCGTCGAGCTTCGGCGCGCCTAGGACTTTCACCTTCCCTGGGCAGAGGTCGGCCACGGCGTCCGACGCCGTCCCGCGCATCCGCGACTTCTGGCCGCTTGGCTGCGCTGAGCTCGGCCGGCCGGAACGTCCGCGCCCGTGGCTTGTTCTCGCCAGCGTCAGGCCTCCGGACCACTCATGCGCTTCCTCCCTACACGCATGCACGGCGCGATCGACTACCTTTGGGGTCTGGCTCTGATGGCGACCCCGTGGGTCTTCGCGGTCCCGAAAGGCAGCGGGGCCATGTGGCTCGCCTGGTTCTTCGGGGCCGGCGCCATCATGTACTCGCTCGCGACCGATTACGAGCTCGGCGCCGTTCGGCTCATCCCCGTCCCGCTTCATCTCGGGCTCGACGCCGTCGCGGGAGCGATCCTCGCCGCCTCGCCCTGGCTCTTCGGCTTCGCGGACCAGGCCCGGTGGCCCTACGTCTGCTTCGGCCTGTTCGCCGTCGCGGCGAGCCTCGTCACGCGGACGAGGCCCGTCTTCGAGGCGGGGCGGCGTTAGGCGGCGCGAGCCTGCACGAAGCTCTCGTGCTCGGCGACCAGGCGGCCGTCGAGCGCCTTGCCGATGAGCTCGACCGTCTCGTCGACCCCGTACAAGGCCACGAAGGAGCCGAAGCGAGGCCCGCGCGCCTCGCCGAGCAGGACGCCGTACAGCGTCGAGAACCAGGCCTGCGACACGCCGGGCCGGCCGTCCGGGCTCTTCGCCTTGCCGCTCGTGTCGGGGAAGTGCCGGCGCCCGACATCGTACACGATCCCCTGCAGGGCGTCGGCATCGGTCGAGCCGCGGCAGCCCGGCAGGGCGGCGGCAAGGTCTTCGAGCGCCGCCCGTTCGCGATCGTCCGGCAGGCGATAGGCCTTCGCGGGCCGCACGAAGTCGCGGTAATAGGCGACGGCGTGCCCGACCAGCCGGTCGAGCTGCGGATGCGTGCCGGCCGAGGTGTTCGGGGCGTAGCGCCGGATGAAGCCCCACAGGACCGCCCGGTCCTCGGAATTGGCGACCGCCACGAGGTTCAGCAGCATGGCGAAGGAGATCGTCGCGGCCCGGTCTCCGGAACCGGCCACCAGCTCCGGCGCGGGCGGCTGGCCGCCGTGGATGTGCCAGGCCGGGTTGCCGAGGCGCAGCTTCGCGTCCTGGCCGGGATACTTTTCCAGGAACGACAGGTAATCGTCGACCTGGCGCGGGATCACGTCGAAGAACAGCCGCTTCGCCTCGCGCGGCTTGTTGTACATGAACAACGCGAGGCTCTCGGGCGTGCCGTAGGTCAGCCAATCGTCGATGGTGAGGCCGTTGCCCTTGGACTTCGAGATCTTCTGTCCGCCCTCGTCGAGGAAGAGCTCGTAATTGAAGCCGTCCGGGGGCGTGGCCCCGAGCGCGCGGGCGATCCGGCCGGACAGCTTCACGGATTCAATGAGGTCCTTGCCGGCCATCTCGTAATCGATGCCGAGCGCGACCCAGCGCATGGCCCAGTCCGGCTTCCATTGCAGCTTCGCATGGCCGCCGAGCACGGAGGTCTCGAAGCGCTCGCCCGTCTCCGGGTCCCGCCAGACGAGCGTCGCGTCCGCCGCCCTGACCTCGTCGATCGGCACCTGCATCACGTGCCCGGTCCTCGGGTGTAGCGGCAGGAAGGGCGAGTAGGTGGCCGAGCGCTCCGCCCGGAGGGACGGCAGCATGATGGCCTGAACTGCGTCGTAGCGCTCCAGCACCAGACGGAGCGCGCCGTCGAAGCGGCCGGAGCGGTAGCACTCGGTCGCCGACAGGAACTCGTACTGGAAGCCGAACCCGTCCAGGAAGGCGCGCAGGCGGGCGTTGTTGCCTTCCCCGAAGCTCGGATGGAGGCCGAACGGGTCCGGCACCGCGGTCAGGGGCTTGTTGAGGCTCGCGGAAAGCAGTTCCCTGTTCGGGACGTTGTCCGGGACCTTCCTCAGCCCGTCCATGTCGTCCGAGAAGGCGATGAGGCGGGTCGGGATGCGGTCCTCGGTCAGCACCCGGAAGGCGTGGCGCACCATCGTCGTGCGGGCCACCTCGCCGAACGTGCCGATATGCGGCAGGCCGGAGGGGCCGTATCCCGTCTCGAACAGGACCTCCGTCTTCGGCTGCGTCGCGAGGCGGGCGACGAGCTTGCGGGCCTCCTCGAACGGCCACGCGGCGGAGACCTGTGCGGCGGCGAGGATGTCGGGGGAGGGCGGGTTCATCGGCAGCGATCGCGGCTGGCTTGGCATGGCGACGTGCATCGCCGCAATCGTTGCCGAGTTCAACAGAGGGGGCGGCAGGACCGGGCGGCGACGTTCGGCGTCGAGAGCTTCGAACGAAACTTCCTTGAACGGCGGTCCGTCATGGCCGGGCTTGGCCCGGCCACCCACGAAGAACGCTGCCGCGAGCGAGTCCTTCGACGTCACGGCCCCGGACGGGCGTGGGTGGCCGGGCCGGACCCGGCCAGGACGCATCGATCGTCACCGACGATCGATCGTCGTCGGATCCTGCTGCGGCTCCGGATTTCACTGGCGTGCGGCCCCGAACTCCCGTTGAATGACGGGACCTCCGTTCGAGGTGAGTAGTGCTCGTCCCGGATCAGTCTGGTCGCGTCGTCAACGAGGAAGGGCCGGGCCGGGCTCTGCCGGCCGGGATCGCGTTCCTCGAGCGGCACGGCGTTCCGCGGGACGTCCTCGACCGGGCCGCCGCCCTCGCCTCGTCGTGCGGCGTCGCGGCCGACGAGGCGCTGCTGCGCGCCGGGCTCCTCTCCGAGGAGGGCTTCTTTCGCGCGCTCGCGGCCGAGGCGGGGCTGCGCTACCTGGACGGCCCTTTCCGCGTCCATCCGCGGGCGGTGTTCCCGCAGGCCGCGCTCGCCGGGCTCGCGCCGCTCGGGGAGGGCGCGATGGAGCGGTTCGCCTATTCCCCGAGGGGCGAGGGCGTGACGCGTCTCCTCGCCTCCGCCGGCCGGGTGAGCCACGGTCTGGCGCTCGCGACCCCGACCGCCATCCGGGACGGTGTCGTCGCCGCCCGGTCGGCCTCCGTGGCGCGGGCCGCCGCGGACGGGCTCGCCCGCGCCATGCCCCATCTCAGCTACCGGGACGGGGCCGACCTCCGGCAGCGCCTCGTCTGCATGCTGGCCGGCTTCGTCACGGGGTGCAGCGCGAGCCTCGCACCTGACGAGACGTGGGCCGCGCTGTCCTTCGCGTTCGGGGCCGCCTTCCTCGGCAACACCGCGATCCGGCTCGCGGCGGTGCTGGAGAGCATCCCGACCGTCCCGGCCCGGCGGGCGCCACCGATCGCCGACCGCGACCTGCCGGTCTACGCGGTCGTCTCGGTCCTGCGCGGCGTCCGCGAAGAAGGGGGAAGAAGACCGGACGATCCTGGGCGAGACCGGGGCGCAGTATCTCGCCCGGCGGCGCACGGAGCCGGCAGCGTAAGCGCGCCGCGCGACCTGGCTGCGCTGATCGGGCGCGAGCCCTTCTGTCATATTC
>CALMTJ010000074.1:6452-10179 GCA_937872715.1 uncultured Methylobacteriaceae bacterium | reverse complement strand
ATCGTATCAGTGGTTTAGATCGTGCCGGAGCGTAAGAGCCGCAGCGTAGAAGGATATCTGCTGCTGCCGAAAATCATTCCCACTCGATCGTGCCGGGCGGCTTCGAGGTCACGTCGTAGGTGACCCTGTTGATACCCTTGACCTCGTTCACGATGCGGGTCGAGACGCGGCCGAGGAACGCCATGTCGAAGGGGAAGAAATCGGCCGTCATGCCGTCGACGGAGGATACGGCCCGCAGCGCCAGCACGCGGTCGTAGGTGCGGGCGTCGCCCATCACCCCAACCGTCCGGACGTCCGTCAGGACGGCGAAGGCCTGCCAGATGCGGTCGTAGAGGCCGGCGCGCCGGATCTCCTCGAGGTAGATCGCGTCCGCGTCACGGAGGATGGCGAGCTTCTCCGCCGTGACCTCGCCGGGGCACCGGATGGCGAGTCCGGGGCCCGGGAAGGGATGGCGGCCGACGAAGGCGTCCGGAAGACCGAGCTCGCGCCCGAGCGCCCGCACCTCGTCCTTGAACAGCTCGCGCAGAGGCTCGACGAGCTTCAGGTTCATCCGCTCGGGCAGGCCGCCGACGTTGTGGTGCGACTTGATGGTGACGGACGGGCCGCCCGAGAACGAGACGCTCTCGATGACGTCCGGATAGAGCGTGCCCTGCGCCAGGAAGGCGGCGCCGCCGATCGCCTTCGCCTCCTCCTCGAACACGGCGACGAAGAGCCGGCCGATGATCTTTCGCTTGCCTTCCGGGTCCGACACGCCCGCGAGTTCGCGGAGGAAGCGCCCGGACGCGTCCACGTGGACGAGCGGGATGTTGTAGTGGCCGCGGAACAGGCTCACGACCTGGTCGGCCTCGCCCTTCCGCAGGAGCCCGTGATCGACGAACACGCAGGTGAGCTGCTCGCCGACCGCCTCGTGGATCAGCACGGCCGCGACCGCCGAATCGACGCCGCCCGACAGGCCGCAGATCACCCGCCCGCTCCCGACCTGCCGGCGGATCCGGGCCGTCATCTCCTCCCGGTACGCCGCCATGGTCCAGTCGCGCTTCAACCCCACGACGCCGTGGACGAAGTTCTGCAGAAGGCTCGCCCCGTCCGGCGTGTGCACCACCTCCGGGTGGAACATGACGGTGAAATAGCGCCGCGCCTCATCCGTCGCGATCGCGAAGGGGGCGTTCTCCGAGACGGCCTTGACGGTGAAGCCTTCGGGCAGGCGCGTGACGCGGTCGCCGTGGCTCATCCAGACGGGGTAGCGGCCGCCGACCTTCCACACCCCGTCGAACAGGGCGGAGGGTTCGCGGATCTCGACATCCGCCCGGCCGAACTCGGCCGCGTGGCCGCTCTCGACATGGCCGCCGAGCTGCTGCGCGAGCGTCTGCTGGCCGTAGCAGATGCCGAGCACCGGCACGCCCGACGCGAACACCGCCTCCGGCGCCCGGGGGCTCCCGGCCGTCGGGACGGAGGCCGGACCGCCGGAGAGGATCACGCCCTTCGGCGCCAGCCGGCCGAAAGCCTCCCCGGCCTTCTGGAAGGGGTGGATCTCGCAATAGACGCCCGTTTCCCGCAGCCGCCGGGCGATGAGCTGCGTCACCTGCGACCCGAAATCGACGATGAGGATGGCGTCGTGAGATGAGGCGGTCACGATGCGACGTACTCGCCCAGGAGCCGAATGCGGGCAGAGATCGGGTCGTTCTCCAACCCCGTCAGGCAGCGATGCGCGAACTGCACGTCGGCAGTGACGAGCGTCATGTCGTGAAGCTCGGCCGGAGCGAGGTAAAGGCAGTCGTAAACGGGATGGTCGAGGCGGCGTGCGATCCGCACTGCCAGGCTCATGAGCGGCGCCGAGGACACGAGCTCGGGCATGACCAGATCAAGTTCGACGAGGATCCTGTCGAGCAAGTCGTCAGACAGATGACCGGACCGCCTTTGCCTGAGCAGGCCGTTGACGACCTCCGGCCGGAAGATGTCGGGCGCGAAGAAGACGAGGTCGGACGTCTCGAGCAATCGTACCGCGAGCGCGCTATCCTCCTCGCGCACGAACCACTTGATGGCGACACAAGCATCGACGACGATCGCCCGCATCAGCGCTCGCGATCTTCACGCACGATGTCGACCGAGCTCCGTGCGGCAGGGTTCGTCTGTTGAGCGAGAATTTCGCGGGCGGCGGCGGCCCGGCCGCTCCCATATGAAGCAAGGCCGCGCCTGAGGAGATCGGCCGCGAGACTCCCCGCATCGGTCCGGAGAAGGCTCGCTCGCGCCTCCAGCCTCACCAGCAACGCATCGTCCAACCGGATCGTCATCTCGCCCATGGCATCGTCCCCGGACGTCCGCTCACTCGCCCCGGACGAGGAGGGCGACATAGAACCCGTCCGTCCCGGTCCGCAAGGGCGACATCTGAAGACCGCGTTCCGTGAACCTGACGGCCTCCGCCAGGCCGGCAAGGCCCGAGCCTGCCACCACGGCGCGGGGGTCGAGAGGCGTCAGACCCGCGCCCCGCCCCAGCAAGGCATCGACCGCGCCGTCGTTCTCCTCCGGCAGGACCGAGCAGGTCACGTAGGCGATCCGGCCGCCCGGCCGGACCAGGGCGGCCGCGCGGTCGAGCACGGTCGCCTGCTCGCGGATGCGCGTCGCGAGACTGCCCGGCCGGACGCGCCATTTCGCGTCCGGGTTGCGGCGCCAGGTGCCGGTCCCGGTGCAGGGCGCGTCGACGAGAACGAGGTCGGCCCGGCCGTCGAGATCCGTCACGGCATCCTGCCCGCCGCGCGGCGTCCGCACCTGGACGTTGCGGAGCCCCGCGCGCTCCAGCCGCGCGTGGATCGGCGCGAGGCGGCGCGGATCGGAATCGGTCGCGTAGATCTGCCCGGCGCCGCCCATCGCGGCCGCGAGAGCGAGCGTCTTGCCGCCGCCGCCTGCGCAGAGGTCGACGACCTGCTGGCCGGACGCGGCGCCCGCGAGAAGCGCGGCCAGCTGCGAACCCTCGTCCTGGATCTCGATCTGTCCCTTCAGGAAGGCGGGATCGGATTGGATCGAGGGCGCCCTCTCGCCCGGCCCGTGCAGGATGCGCAGGCCCGCCGGGGCGTGGCGGGTCGGGACGGGCTGCAGATGCGCGATCTCGGCCGCGACCAGCTCTCGCGACGCGTTCAGCGTGTTGACCCGCAGGTCGAGCGGGGCCCGTTCGGCCAGGGCCGCCGTCTCGGCCCCGACCTCGCTCCCGAAAGCGCGCTCGAGGGAGGGGCCGAGCCAATCCGGGACATCGCCGAGCACGTCCGGAGGAGCGCCGTCGAGCGCGCCGGATGCGAGCCGGCGCCGCTCGTCGTCCGTGAGGGGCTGCGGCGCGAACCGCTCGCCCGAGCACAGCCGTCCGATCTCCGCCGCGTCTAAGCCCCGCGCGAGCCGCAACGCGCCGAGGAGCACGGCCCGCGAGGTGTCCTCGCCCAACAGGAAGGCGGCGGACTTCCTGCGCCGGAGCGCATCGTAGACGAGGCCGGCCACCGCCGCCCTGTCGCCGGAGCCGGCGAAACGACGGGCCAGGCCCCAATCCTTCAAGGCATCCGAGGCCGGCCGTCGGCGCGACGCGATCTCGTCCAGCACCTCGATCGCGGCGGAGAGGCGGGCGGCGGGCGTCATCGCCCGGGCACCCGGACAGGGGCGGCCGGCCGGATCGCTAAGGCGCCACGTTTCGGACTCGTTTGGAGCGGAGGGGCGGCAGGCGCCGTCCGGCGCATCCCATCTGGAG
>CALMTJ010000074.1:4545-6442 GCA_937872715.1 uncultured Methylobacteriaceae bacterium | reverse complement strand
CTCGACGCCAAGACGCAGCTCGAGACCGGCCGCCGCTACTGAGCGGCATCCGCCGTCCCGCGTGGGGTCTTGCCTCACGCGGGCAGCGGCAGAGACAGGATGGCGATCGCGAAGCCGATCCACATCGCGAGCAGCGCGAGCGCGCCGACCAGGAAGGCGGTGAAGCGCACAGGGATGGCGTTCGACGTGACATAGGCGGCCGCCTGCACGATCCGGGCGAGGACGAACGCCCAGCTCAGCACGACGAAGAGGAGGTCCGCCTTCCGGGTGATGATGGCGAGCGGCACGAGCGCGAAGAACAGGACGGGCAGCTCGAACTGGTTGGAGAAGGCGTTCGACGCCCATTGAGCCGAGGCCGGCCAGTTCTTCTGGCCCATGATGACGTCCTCCCGGCGCACGCCGCGGGACCGGACGACGCCGAGCCGGCGATGTCCCATGAGGAACAGGAGCCCGAAGGTCAGCGCGACCTGGACGAAGACCGGCAGGAGGATGGCGTGGAGGGTCATGGGACGCCGTTACTCCTGACCATCGAACGGATATGCATCGTTGTAGATATCGCGCAGCAATCGGCCCGCATATGTCCAGTAGGGCGCAGGCCCAACACTATAGCTCAGCCCGAGCGCCTGCCGGGTCGCGGCCGTGATGGACATCTCTGCGTCGCCGAATCTCACTCGCCGCGGACCGACAACGACAGCAATAAGCGTCGGGTCTTTGGTCGATATCAACTCCGATCCGGTCGGGATCAAGAGAGCGTTGAAATCCAGGGAGGGTCGCCGGGTGCGAAATTGTTCACCGGCGGCGATGTCGCTCTGCTCAACGCCTTCAACGGGTCGGCTGGCGATCGCCTCCGTCTGATCGTCGGTGTGAAGCAGCTTCAGGATAGCGATCGCCTGCCCTGCCTCGATGGAGAAGAACTCCCGCTTCGGGTTGACCCGCTGCGGACCGAAGGCTGTGTGAAGCGCCTGCTCCACTCGGGTCGGATCTTCGACCCGTCCTGCAAACTCGAGCTTGAAGGGGAACGGAACTCCGGAAGCAGTATAGAGCTGGGCTAGTCGGGTTTGGACGTCGTCCAACGTCGTTTTCCCGATCTTTACCAGACCCGGCATTCCCGGATTGGTAACGACGTATACATATCCAAAGGTCGCACCGGGGTTGCTTTCCTCAGACAACACTCACCCCCGCGGTGCGTAGTTCGGGCTCTCCCGCGTGATGGTCACGTCGTGGACGTGGCTTTCGCGCAGGCCTGCATTGGTGATGCGGATGAAGCGCGCCTTGTCGCGGAGTTCGGGCAGATCGGCCGCGCCGACATAGCCCATCGCGGCCCGCAGGCCGCCCGCGAGCTGGTGGAGGACGTTGGCCACCGGCCCCTTATAGGCCACCTGCCCCTCGATGCCCTCCGGCACGAGCTTGAGGGCGTCCCGCACCTCGGCCTGGAAGTAGCGGTCGGCCGAGCCCCGCGCCATGGCGCCGACCGATCCCATGCCGCGATAGGCCTTGAAGGTGCGGCCCTGGTAGAGGAACGTCTCGCCCGGCGCCTCGTCCGTGCCGGCGAGGAGCGAGCCGATCATGGCGCAGGAGGCGCCCGCCGCCAGCGCCTTGGCGAGGTCGCCCGAATACTTGATCCCGCCATCGGCGATGACCGGGACGTCCGCGGCGGCGGCGGCCTCCACCGCCTCCATGATGGCGGTGAGCTGCGGCACGCCGACGCCCGCCACGATACGGGTCGTGCAGATGGAGCCCGGCCCGATCCCGACCTTGATGGCGTCCGCCCCCGAATCGATCAGCGCCTTCGCGCCTTCGCGGGTGGCCACGTTGCCGGCGACGACCTGCACGGCGTTCGACAGCTTCTTCACCCGCGTCACGCTCTCCAGCACGTGGACGGAATGGCCGTGGGCGG
>CALMTJ010000074.1:3805-4500 GCA_937872715.1 uncultured Methylobacteriaceae bacterium | reverse complement strand
CGCCGGTCGTGGTCGCGGCCGCGACCCGAAGCCGCCCCTGCTCGTCCTTGGCGGCGTTCGGGTAGGCGACCTGCTTCTCGATGTCCTTCACCGTGATCAGGCCGATGCAGCGGTAATGGTCGTCGACGACGAGAAGCTTCTCGATCCGGTTCTGGTGGAGGAGGCGCTTCGCCTCCTCCTGGCTCACGCCTTCGCGGACCGTGACGAGCCCCTCCTTCGTCATCAGCTCGGAGACGGGCTGCTCGCGGGCCGTGGCGAAGCGCACGTCGCGGTTCGTCAGGATGCCGAGGAGCCGCCCCCGCGCGCCGTTCGGCCCCCGCTCGACGACCGGGATGCCCGAGATGCGGTTGCGATCCATGGTGGAGAGCGCGTCCGCCAGGGTCTCGTCCGGGTGGATGGTGATCGGGTTCAGCACCATCCCGGATTCGTATTTTTTCACGAGCCGGACCTGTTCGGCCTGCGCGGCCGGGTCGAGGTTGCGGTGGATGACGCCGAGACCGCCGTTCTGCGCCATGGCGATGGCCATCCCGGCCTCCGTCACGGTGTCCATCGCGGCCGCGACGATGGGAAGGTTCAGGAAGACGGAGCGCGTGAGCCGGGTGCGGACGTCCGCGTTCGCCGGCATGATCTCGGACCGTCCGGGGCGGAGGAGCACGTCATCGAAGGTGAGCCCCTCGATCAGGCCGTTCGAACCG
>CALMTJ010000074.1:0-3795 GCA_937872715.1 uncultured Methylobacteriaceae bacterium | reverse complement strand
GCCGCCATCGATCATGGAATGCCTTTCCGGCGCCGTCGCGATCGTCGACCTTGCGTCGCAACATCGCTGGGCGGGTTGGCGAGGGTCCGTAGCACAGGCGGACTCGCCGCGCCAAGCGGTCGGGCCGCCTCCTCCCCGCCTCCCTCAAGGCCGCGCGTAGGTGTAGGGTCCGCCGCGTTCGATCGCCCGGATGTAGGCGGGCCGCTCATGCATGCGGCGGAGCGCGTCCCAGAGCCGCGGCCGGGCGTCCGACAGGCCGCCCCGCGCGACCGCGAGCTCGAGCGGAAAGCTCATCAGGATGTCGGCCGCCGTGAGGTCCGGGCCGCAGAACCAGCCGCCCGGGCGCACCTCTCCTTCCAGGAAGTCCAGGATGGTGCCGACCTGCTCCACGGCCCGATCGCGGATCAGGGCGGGTGCCGCTTCGCCGAGCCGGTCGGAATAAAGCTTCAGAAGCAGCGGCGTCATCGCGGATCCCTCGGCGAAATGCAGGAATTCCCGATACCGGCGGGCCGCATCCGTGCCGTGGGGCGGCACGAGCGGCGTGCCCTCCGCCAGGTGTTCGGCCACCGCCCCCGATTCCGAGACGAGGAGGCCGTCGTCCTCGACCACCGGCGACTTGCCGAGCGGATGCACGGCCTTCAGTTCGGGAGGAGCCAGCATGGTCTTGGGGTCTCGCGCGTAGCGGACCACTTCGTAGGGCCGCTCGATCTCCTCCAGCAGCCAGAGGATGCGCTGCGAGCGGGAATTCTCGAGATGGTGGACGCGGATCACGGCGAAGCTCCGACGGCGCGACCGGCGCCCCGCTGGCCCGTAAAGCAGCTGGCCGTGCCGGCCTCAAGGCGGGGCGACCGGCAGGAACCGATGGCCGGCCCGCCGCTTGTCATGGCGCGAGCCCTCCGACGGTCGAGCCATGCCCAAGCTGTTGCCTTTCCTCTTCCTCGCCGCGACCATCTTGCCGGCGGCGGCGCAGCAGGTGCCGAGCAGGCCTCCCTCCCCCGAACTGGAAGCGTGCAAGACGACCGGCCTCCTCGCGCTCCGGGAGAAGAGCCCGGGCGTGTCGGACGTGCTCATCGACCCGGACGGGGCGGTCGTCGCGAAGGCCGACACGAAGGTCGAGGACACGCCCGTGAGGACGGTCGTGATGGGCGACGCGTACCTGGAGAAGGGCAAGACGGAGAAACCCTACCGGTTCGTGTGCCTGATCGGCGAGAAGGGGAAGGTCCTCCTGACCTTCTTCACCCAGCAATGAGCCGGACCGTCGTCTTGGGTGTCGTCACCCTCCTCCTCGCGGGCTGCAGCGGCGGCCAGAAGGCCTCGGGCGACGACGAGATGAAGAAGGCGCTGGACCAGCTCGTCCAGACGGCGAAGGAGCAGGCCACGCAGGCGAAGGAGGCGACTAACGCGGCCAAATCGACCAATGACGGCGTCAAGGCGCTCGCCGAGCGGGTGGGTGCGCTGGAGAAGAGCATGGCGACGGCCCTCGCCGGCCAGAAGCGCGGAGCGATCGTCGTGACCCTCGACGTCGACGCGACCTGCGACAACGACGAGCAATGCGTGAACACGGCCCGCGCCATGTGCAACCGCATCAACTACCCGAACTCCGTCACGCTCCGGTTCACCCCAGGCCTGCGCCCCAGCCTCCATTCGCTCGTCTGCTTCGACTGACCTGCTCCGAGCCGTGGTCGCGAGGAGGCCACCACGCCGCCATCGCGAGGAGGCGGCGCCGACGACGCGAACCAGGGCCGACGCGCCGGCGCTGGATTGCTTCGCTTCGCTCGCAGAGACGGAGCGGGACTCTCGCCGCATGGGAACGGCGTGCTTGCGCGCGGCCCCGGCGGC
Source organism: uncultured Methylobacteriaceae bacterium (assembly GCA_937872715.1). Taxonomy (GTDB): domain Bacteria; phylum Pseudomonadota; class Alphaproteobacteria; order Rhizobiales; family Beijerinckiaceae; genus Enterovirga. The sequence goes on along the minus strand of CALMTJ010000074.1, from coordinate 1,956 downwards.
TCTTAGACCGGCCGCTCTCCCCGCGAACAAGCTCGACCGAACATGCGCCGCGAGCGGCTGATCCCGATCATCGTGGCGACCGGCCTGTTCATGGAGAACACCGATTCCACGGTCATCGCGACCTCGCTGCCGGCGATCGCGGCGGACCTCCACCAGGACCCGATCGCGCTGAAGCTGGCGCTGACGGCCTACCTCGTCAGCCTCGCGATCTTCATCCCCGTTTCGGGCTGGATGGCGGACCGTCACGGCGCCCGGACCGTGTTCCGGGCGGCGCTCGGGGTGTTCATGGCGGGCTCGCTCGCCTGCGCGGTGGCGGGCTCGCTCGAAGGCTTCGTCGCCGCCCGGTTCTTCCAGGGTATGGGCGGCGCGATGATGGTGCCGGTCGGACGCCTCCTCCTCCTCCGCAGCGTGCCCCGGAGCGAGATCGTCTCCGCCATGGCGTGGCTGACGATCCCGGCCCTGATCGGACCCGTGCTCGGGCCGCCGCTCGGGGGCTTCATCACCACCTATTTCCATTGGCGCTGGATCTTCTTCATCAACCTGCCGATCGGCTTCGCCGGGATCGTGCTGACGACCTTGTTCATCGCCAATGTCCGCGAGCCCGGCCGGGCTCCGCTCGACGTCGCGGGGTTCCTCCTGTCCGGTTTCGGGCTCGCCTTCCTGATGCTCGGCCTGTCGACCGGAGGGCGCCACCTCATCCCGCTCGGCGTCTCCGTCGGTCTCGGCGCCTTCGGGGCCGTCCTGGTCGGGCTCTACGCGATCCATTCGGGCCGCATCGCGGCGCCGCTCCTCGACCTTTCGCTCCTGCGGCTTTCGACCTTCACGGCCGGCCTCGCGGGCGGCCTCCTGTTCCGGGTGGGGGTCGGGGCCGTGCCGTTCCTCCTGCCGCTGATGCTGCAGATCGGCTTCGGGCTGAACCCGCTCCATTCCGGCCTCCTGACCTTCGCGTCCGCGGCCGGCGCCATGGTGATGAAGGGGTTGGCGTCCCGAGTGCTGCGCCGGTTCGGCTTCAGGCAGGTGCTCGTCTGGAACGGGCTCGTCGCCTCCGCCTTCCTGGCGGGGACGGGCCTGTTCACGCCCGCGACGCCCGTTGCGGTCATCCTCGTCGTCCTCCTGGTCGGCGGGTGCTTCCGGTCGCTCGAGTTCACGAGCCTGAACACCATCGTCTACGCCGACGTCCCCACCGAACGTATGAGCGCCGCGACGAGCCTGGTCGGGGTGGTGCAGCAGCTCGCCGTCTCGACCGGCATCGCCCTCGGCGCGCTCGTCCTGGAAACGACGAGCCATCTTCGTATGAAGCCGGACCTCTCCGCCGGCGATTTCTGGCCGGCCTTCCTGGTCGTGGCGGTCGTCTCCGCGAGCTCGTCCCTCCTCTTCAGGCGCCTCCATCCGGATGCGGGCGCCGAGATGGCGGGCCGGGTCGTCATCCGGGGAAAGCCGATGGCTGAGAGCGCGTGACCGTCGCGCGGCGGCTGGAGGCGATCGCCTGGGGGCTTCTCGCCGCCGTGCCGTTCGGGATGGCGGTCGCGAACCGCTCCGCCCCGGCGCTCCTCGTTCTGGCAGCCGCCTCCGCCATGGCCTCGCGGGTCCTCGCGGGAGAGGCGGGCGCCGCCCTCGCCCGGATGCGGGCCGGCCTCCGCTCGCCCCTTGGCCTCGCCTGCCTGTCCTTACTCGCCTGGGCTGCCCTTTCGCTCGCCTGGAGCGAGCACCCCCGGTCGTCGCTCGCGATGCTCGGCGAATTGGCCCTGGCGGCCGGCGCCCCGTTCGTGCTCGCGTCCGCCCTGCCCGACCGCATCCCGCGCGCGGCACTGGTCGATGCCGCGCTCGCGGCCGGAGCCGGGTGCCTCTGGATCTGCGCGGAGCTCGCGACGGGCGTGGCGGCCCGGGCAGCGCTCGGCTTCCGGACGGATTGGTTCATCTTCAAGCGCCCGGCGACCGCCATCATGATCGTGGCCC
>CALMTJ010000073.1 GCA_937872715.1 uncultured Methylobacteriaceae bacterium | reverse complement strand
GCCTCGGAGCCGACGTCGTCGACATGGAAGCCGTTCCGGCCGCCTGGGACGGGCAGCCGACGCCCTTCGCGGCGCTCGGCCGTCCTCACCCCAGCCCCGCCTACCAGGTCCGGCTGGAGCGCGATCCCGAGGCGACCGCGCTCCGCTCGATGTCGAGCGACGGCCGCAAGCGTCTCCGCTCCAAGGTCCGGGGCCTCGCGAAGCTGGGCGAGGTGGCGACCGTCCGGGCGGGCGACGGCCAGGAGGTCGATCGGCTCCTCGCCGCGTTCTTCGCCCAGAAGGAGGAGCGCTTCCGCTCCCTCGGCATCTCCGATCCGTTCCACGATTCCGAGGCGCGCGCCTTCATCCGCTCGGCATCCCTCTCCGGATTGTCCGAAGGCCGGCCGGGGATCGAGCTCTACGGGCTGACCGTCGGCGGCCGGATCGCCGCCGTCCTGGGCGGCGCGGCCGACGCGGACCGCCTGTCCGGGATGTTCATCTCCTTCGCGGACTGGCCGGAGGCGACGAAGTTCAGCCCCGGGGACGTCCTCGTCTCCCACGTCATCCGGGCGCAATGCGAGCTCGGACGCAGCCATTTCGATCTCGGCGTGGGCGAGGCCCGCTACAAGCGCACCTTCTGCGACGAGCCGATGGCGCTGGTGGACGTGTTCCTGCCCGTCACAGCAACCGGGCGGGCCTATGCCGTGGCGCGGCAGGGCAAAGGTGCCCTCAAGCGCCGCGTGAAGGCCAGCCCGGCCGCGATGCGGGCCTTAGCGGCCCTCCGCAGGGCCAGGGCCGTCCTCCGCGCCTGACGTTCCCCCGCCTCAGGCGGCGGCGCTGGCGCTGTCCTGCTCCGGCGCGGCCTGCTCTCGGGCGACCATCAGGTCGCGTGCGCCGGCCGCCTGGGCCGCCTCGTAGGCCCGCACGAGATCCTGGTTGGCGGGTTCGAGGTTCGAGGCGAGGACGACCGAATCCATGCGCGGCGCGACCGTCGCCATCACCGCCCCGTCCGGTTCCTCGCCCGGCAGCACGCAGACGATCCACTCGTAGGTCTTCTCGAGCGCGGACAGGGACACGTCGAGGCCCTCGGGCTCGCGCGTGAGGATGGCGGTCTTGCCTCGTCCGGCGCCGAGGAGGTGGAGCCGCGAGGCGCCGTCCCGCCGGATGACGTCGGAGAACGAGGCCTCGCCGGCGACGAGGTCCGTCAGGCCGGGCTGGGTCGTGGACCCGGCCCCGTTCGGATCGAGATCGACGAGCAGGGTCTTCGCCGTGCGGGACAGGACGCCAGCAAGGCCCCGGGCGACATCGCCCGCGTTCCCGGCCGATTCCACGGGCGCGACCAGCACGCGGCGCGCCCTGTCCTCGACCCGGCCGCGTTCCAGCCGGGCGACGAGGTTGCCGAAATCGTAGCGCGGATCGACCGGGTCCGGGCGGACCACGTCCTGGCGGACCGGGTCCTGGCGGACCGGGTCCGGGCGGGCCGGCTCTGGCCGGACGGGCGCGGCGCTCGCCGCGGCGGGAGCCTGGGCCAGGAGCCACGGAGCCGGCGCCTCCACCGGGGCCGCCCGGACG
>CALMTJ010000072.1:2811-4817 GCA_937872715.1 uncultured Methylobacteriaceae bacterium | reverse complement strand
ACGCCCTACGGGCAGCCGGTCGTCGCGGCCCTCGCTCCCGACGGCTCACTCGTGGCGATGCTCGACGAGTCGGGGCCGCCGGCGCGGCCCCGGGGCGTCTTGGCGCCGGCGGGGATCAGCCGGACAGTGCCGGCGCCCGGGCGGCCGCGGGGGTTGGCCTTTCGCGGCCCGGCCGACCTCGCCGCCACGCGGCGCATGATCGAGCGCATCCGCGAGGTCTATGAACTCTACGGTTTTGAGGCGCTCGAAACCCCTTTCGTCGAGTACACGGAGACCCTGGGCAAGTTCCTGCCCGACCTCGACCGGCCGAACGAAGGCGTCTTCTCCTTCCCCGACGACGACGAGCAATGGCTGTCGCTGCGCTACGACCTGACGGCGCCGCTCGCCCGCCACGTCGCTGCGAGGCTCGACGAGCAGAGCCTCACGCTTCCCTACCGATCCTACCGGGCCGGCTGGGTGTTCCGGAACGAGAAGCCAGGGCCGGGGCGCTTCCGCCAGTTCATGCAGTTCGACGCGGACACGGTGGGGGCGGCCTCTGTCGCGGCCGATGCCGAGATCTGCATGATGGCGGCCGACACGCTGGAGGCGGTCGGCATCCCGCGCGGCCGATACGTCGTCAAGGTCAACAACCGCAAGATCCTCGACGGGGTCATGGAGGCGATCGGCCTCGGCGGCGAGGACAACGCGGCCCGGCGACTGACGGTGCTGCGGGCCATCGACAAGCTCGACCGTCTCGGGCCGGAGGGTGTCCGGCAGCTTCTCGGGGAGGGGCGCAAGGACGAGAGCGGCGACGTCACGAAGGGCGCGAACCTTCCGGCCGGACAGATCGATCGGATCATCCGCTACACGGAGGTGAACCCGCCCGGGCGTCTCACGGAGGACCGGGGAGGGCACAAGACCTTCACGGCCGATAATCTGGCGGTCGCCGATCAGCTCCTGGACGAGTTCGGCGAGAGCGAACTCGCGGCTCAGGGGATCGAGGAGCTCCGGTCGATCGCGAAACTGACGAAGGCCGCGGGATACGAGGATCACGTCATCCGCATCGATCCCTCCGTCGTGCGCGGCCTCGAATATTACACGGGACCGGTCTACGAGGCCGAGCTGATCTTGCAGACGACGAACGATCAGGGTCAGCCCGTCCGCTTCGGCTCCGTCGCCGGGGGAGGGCGCTACGACGGCCTCGTCGGGCGTTTCCGTCCCGAAGCCGTGCCGGCGACGGGCTTCTCCATCGGCGTGTCGCGCCTCCTGTCGGCGCTGGAGGCGATCGGATCGCCGATCGTCGCCGGCGACGAGGAGCCCGGCCCCGTCGTCGTGATGGTCATGGATCGCGAGCGGGTCGCCGATTACCAGCGCATGGTGGCCGGCCTGCGCAGGGCGGGCATTCGGTCGGAGCTTTATCTCGGCTCGGCCGGCATGAAGCCGCAGATGAAATATGCGGACCGGCGCCGCGCTCCCTGCGTCGTGATCCAGGGCTCGAACGAGAAGGCGGACGGCACCGTCCAGGTCAAGGACCTGCGGGCCGGCGCGGAGCAGGCCCGGCAGGAGACGGCCGCCTCCAACGCGGCGTACCGGGCCGCCCGATTCGCGCAGGTCACTATTCCGGAGGGACAACTCGTCGACGCGGTGCGGGAGATTCTTGCCCGAACGGCTGATTAACAATGGTTCCGGGGCAATACTTGCCACGCGCGGAACCATGCTCTACCGCGGCTGTTTCACGCACCGTCAAGCTTCACGAGGAGTGCGCCGCGATGGCGAAGCAAGCTACCAAGAAGGCCGGGACATCGCGCGCGACGGCCGCGAGGGCGAAACCCGCTCCGGCGGCCGCCCAGGCCGAGGCGATTCCGGCTCGCGGCCGGGGAGGGCGCAAGGCTGCCGCGATCGCGGAGCCCTCGGCTCCCGCGAAGGCGGTCGCGGCCGTGAAGAGGGTCGCCGGCAAGGCCGCCGCGGCGCCGAAGGCCGCGGCGAGCGAGGTGGTCGAGGCGGTGAGCGGCGCAGCCGGCCGGGTG
>CALMTJ010000072.1:2097-2801 GCA_937872715.1 uncultured Methylobacteriaceae bacterium | reverse complement strand
GGGTGAGGTCGACCGCCGGTCGCGCCGCAAAGGGCGTGAAGGATGACGTGTCCGGCGCGGCCGGCTCCGCCCGCAAGGCCGCGTCGTCCGCCCGCAGAACCGCGGCGGCCTCGTTGCCGGACGTGGCGCTTCCGGATCCGTCCGGCTTCGTGAAGACGGTCGGCAACCAGATCGTCGGCGCGCTGAACACCGATGTGGGCCGCGTGATGCTGGCCGAGCTCCTTGTCTTCGTGGCCGGCAAGCTTACCAAGGCGGCCGCGAACACCGACATGGGCAAGGACGCGACCGGCGCCGTGATGAAGGCGGGCGCGAAGATCGGGGCGGCGGCCGCCAATGCCGGCGCCAAGATGGTGGAATCCGGCCCGGCTGCGGCGAGTGCGGGCGCGGGCACCGCGACGGATGTCGCCGGCAGCGCCAAGGATCTCGCCCGCGAGGTCGCGCAGGTGGCGGTGAGCGCCGTCGGGGGCGTCGTGGCGGATGCCGCCTCCAAGGTCATGAGGGGACGCGGCAAGGCGGCGGCGCCGCCGCCGGCCGAACCGCCGGCTCCCGCGCCCTCCGGCACCCCTCGGCCGCCCCGTCTCTGACGGCAGGCACCGGTCAGCGGCAAGGATCGGCGACGATGTCGTTTAATTGCTCAGAGGCTGTTTTTCGTCATGGCCGGGCAAGCCCGGCCATGACGGACCGACCGATTTTCTAGAAGGGTT
>CALMTJ010000072.1:0-2087 GCA_937872715.1 uncultured Methylobacteriaceae bacterium | reverse complement strand
ACTCCGGATACCACCATGGCTCCGAGGCCGCTCGCCCTCATCGCCGCTGCCGCCGTCGCGCTCATGGCGGCAGCCGCCGACGCTCAGCCGGCGACATCCGAAGATGCTTCGGCTCCGGGAGCATCCGAATCGTCGGACAAGCCGGGTACCCAGCCGCCTGAGGATTCCGTCGCGCATTCCCTCGGGCTGGGCGATCCCGGCGGGCTCCGCGGCACGCTCGCGGCCGACGGCTTCACCTACAGCCTGACCTATATCGGCGAGGTTCTGGGCAACCTCTCCGGCGGCCAGCGCCGCGGCGGGATCTACGAGGGGCGGCTCGACGCGCAGTTCGACCTCGATCTCGGCAAGGCGGCGGGTTGGTCGGGCGCCTCCCTCCACGCGAACGTGTACCAGATCCATGGGCGAGGCCTGTCCCGCGCCAATCTGGGCAACCTGTTCACGGCGAGCGGGATCGAGGCGGTCCCCTCGACGCGCCTCTTCGAGCTGTGGTTCGAGCAGAAGCTCGGGGACGACAAGGTCGCGATCCGGGCGGGCCAGTTGGCGGCGGATACCGAGTTCGTCGTCAGCCAATACGCGTCCGTCTTCGTGAACTCGACCTTCGGCTTCCCGGCGATCCTGGGCGCCGATCTTCCGGATGGCGGCCCCGCTTTCCCGCTCGCCACGCCGGGCCTGCGGGTGAAGGTCGAGCCCGACCCTGACTGGACCCTGCTCCTCGGCATGTTCGACGGCGCGCCGGCCGGCAACCGCGCCGGGGACCCGCAGGCGAACAACCGCAGCGGCATCGCCTTCCGGACGTCCGATCCCGCCTTGTTCATGGCCGAGATCGCCTGGACGCACGGCGACACGAAGGCACCGGAGACCCTCCCCGGCACCGTGAAGCTCGGCGCCTTCGGGCATCTCGGCTCCTTCCCCGACCAGCGTGTCTCCGCCACGAGCGGCGGCCCGGGCCTTCTCGCCGACCCGGCTGGGTCCGGCCTGCCGCGCAGGCTCCACGGCAACGGGGGCGGCTACATCATCGTGGACCAGCTGCTCGCTCCCGACCCGGGCAGCGAGGATGGCGGGCTCGGCGGCTTCGTCCGGCTGGCGGCCGCCCCCGGAGATCGCAACCTCGTCTCCGCCTATGTCGATGGCGGGCTCACCTACAAGGGCCTCCTGCCTGGCCGGCCGAACGACACGGCGGGGATCGGCTTCGCGCTCGCCCGCATCTCGGAAGGAGCGCGTCGCTACGATGCCGACGTCGCCGCATTCGATCCCGGCACCTATCGGCCCGTGAGGTCGAGCGAGGTGATGCTGGAGGCGACCTACCAGGCCGAGATCGTCCCGGGCTTCACCGTTCAGCCGGACGTCCAATATATCTGGCGGCCGTCCGGCGGCGTCATCAACCCGCGCTCCGCGACCGGGGCAGTCGAGCAGTCGGCCGCCATCCTCGGCATGCGGACCAGCATCCGCTACTGAGCGCGTTCACGCCGCCGCCCGAAAGCGGTCGCGCGTCCGCCCGAACTCGTCTATCCGCCACCGCCATGAACCACCACTCGCGCCAGGCCGCTCTCGTCGCGCTGTTCGAGCGGCGCGGCTGCACGCGGGTCGAGACGCCGATCCTGCAGCCCGCCGGCCTGTTCCTGGACCTGTCGGGCGAGAGCGTCCGGCGCCGGCTCTACCTGACCCAGGACAATGCCGGCGCCGAGCTCTGCCTGCGGCCGGAGCATACGATCCCGGTCTGCCTCCACCACCTCGCCTCCGGCCGCCCGCAGGGCGATTACAGCTATCTGGGCCCCGTCTTCCGCCAGCGCGGGGAAGGCACGGGCGAGTTCCTGCAGGCGGGCTTCGAATCCTTCGGCCGCGCCGACGAGGCCGAGACGGATGCCGATGTCCTGTCGATCGCGCTCGACGGCGTGTCCCTGGTCCCGGCCGGCGAGATCGAGGTCACGCTGGGCGACATGGGGCTGATCGAGGCGCTGCTCGCCGCGCTCGACGTCGCGCCGGCCGCCCAGCGGCGGCTGACGCGCCGCCTGTCCTCCGGCCGGGGCCTCGACCACGCCCTGTCCGTCGCGGCCCAGGGGGAGGGCAGCGATTACGCGGGCCTGCTC
>CALMTJ010000071.1:3610-6764 GCA_937872715.1 uncultured Methylobacteriaceae bacterium | reverse complement strand
GAAGGGGGCGCGGCGACGGTCGACGGAAGCGGACCCTTTGCCCGCGCGGCGCCCTGCATCACAGCCGGTCGCGACCCGGCCGCCTCGCCCGAAACCGGCGCGGAGCCGGACGAGCCGGCCGGCACATCTTCGTCCCGAAACGCCATGGAAGACCCCATCCCGCGGCCGGCGGCACCTTCATTGACACCCGCCGACGGCCGCTCATATAGGTTGACCGAACCGTTCGGTCAACAAGGTACGGGACAGGCGATGAGCGCGAGGATTGTCGACCGGCCGCCGGGCGCGCCCGATCTCACCACGAAATCCGAGCAGATCCTCGACGGGGCGCGGCGCGTCTTCCTGGCCTCCGGCTTCGACGGCGCCAGCATGGGGGAGATCGCCAAGGCGGCGGGCGTGTCCAAGGGCACGCTCTACGTTTATTTCGATTCGAAGGAGACCCTCTTCCAGGCCCTGATCGAGGCCGAGCGCAGCGGCCTGGCCGAGGTGCTGTTCAGCCTGGACGAGAGCGAGGACGACGTCGCGGTGGTGCTCCGGCGGGTCGGCACGAGCCTCCTGGAGCACATGATCGCGCCCGATCACATCGCCTCCGTCCGGATGGTGATCGGGGCCGCGGACAAGTTCCCGCGCTTCGGCCGGATGTTCTACGAGACGGGGCCAGCGAGCGGCTCCGCGCGGGTGCAGGCCTATCTCGACCGCCAGGTCGCGGCCGGCCGCCTCGTCATCGCGGATACGGGGCTCGCGGCCGAGCAGTTCCTCAACCTGTGCTCGGCCGGCGCGCTGAAACGTCTGCTCTTCGTCGCCGACACGGTTGTGACCCCCGAGCAGATCGACACGAACGTGGAGGGCGCGGTCGGCGTGTTCCTGTCGGCCTACGGCGCCGCGCGCTGATCACTGCTCCTCCCGGAGGGCCGCCGCGACGCGGGCCTGCAGCACGTCCGGCTTCTTCAGCACGAGGGCGCCGCGGTTGCGGTCGATCAGGTTCTCCTGGGCGAGCGTCGTGAACTCCCGCGTCACCTGCTCGCGCCGGCAGCCGATCCGGGCCGCCAGCACGTGGTGGAAGGGCGGAGGCGTGACCACCCGCTCGCCGTCGTGGCCGGTGCGCGGGACGGACAGGCGGATCAGCTCGGCGTAGAGCCGGTGGCGCAGGTCCAGCACCGTCTGCTCCATGAGCCGGGCGTCGAGCTCGCGCACGCGCATCGTGAGCAGCTGGAAGATCTTGGCGGCGAGCTTCGGCGAGGAGAACACGATCTCGCGGAACACCACCGCGCTCATCACGCAGACCTCGCCCCGCGTCAGCGCGGAGACGTTCGCCGAGCGCTTCACACCGTCGAACGCGGCGAGCTCGCCGAACAGCGAGCCCGCCTTGTGCTCGCCCAGGATGATCTCCTTGCCGGACCTCGTCCGGATGAGGACGCGCGCCTCTCCGGAGACCAGGAAATAGACGTCCGTCGAGGGGTCGTCGAAATCGACCAGGACCTCGCCCGGCCTGAAGAACCTCCACCGACAGCGCGGTTCGAAGCGGGAAAGGTCGATCTCGACATCCCCCAACATCGCGATTTGCTGAAGCCGGTTCATGCGTTCCTCCCGAGACGAGACAAACGGCCGCGTGTCAAGACGCGAAGCGGCACGCGCGCGAGGCGTCGGGCCGCCGCCGGGCGGGCCGAACCTCGTCAGGGCCGCACGCCTTGATCGGGGCGCCCGGCATGCCTACACGGCCCACCGACGGCCGGGTTTCGCGGCCCCTCCCGGCGGGATGATGCAGCAAGGCGGACCGGCAGAGACGGCGCGATCGGCCACGGCCTATGCGGACGCGTTCACGGCCCGCGTCGCCGGCAGGACCGCCACGATCGGGATCGTCGGCCTCGGCTATGTCGGCCTGCCGCTGGCCCGGGCGGCGACCGCGGCGGGGTTCCGGGTCCTCGGCTTCGACATCGACCCGGCGAAGGTCGCGACCCTGAACGCGGGCGGCTCCTATATCGGGCACATCCCGCCGGACGCAGTCGCGGCCATGCGGGCGGGCGGCGGCTTCGAGGCGAGCGCCGCGTTCGAGCGGCTCGCGGAGGCGGATGCGATCCTGATCTGCGTGCCGACCCCGCTCGGGATCCATCGGGAGCCCGACCTCTCCTTCGTGACCGGCACGTCGGAGGCGATCGCCCGGTCCCTCCGGCCGGGGCAGCTCGTGGTGCTGGAATCGACGACCTACCCGGGCACCACCCGCGAGGTCGTGCGGCCCATCCTGGAGCGCGGCGGCCTGCGGTCGGGCGACGGGTTCTTCCTCGCCTATTCTCCCGAGCGCGAGGATCCCGGCAATGCCGAGTTCGGCACGGCCGCCATTCCGCGGGTTGTCGGCGGGGACGGGCCGGAGGCCTCCCGGATGGCGGCGGCGCTCTACGGCGCCATCGTGGATCGCGTGGTGCCGGTCTCGTCCCCGGAGACCGCCGAGGCCGTGAAGCTCACGGAGAACATCTTCCGGTCGGTGAACATCGCGCTCGCGAACGAGCTGAAGCTCGTCTACGGGGCCATGGGGATCGACGTCTGGGAGGTGATCGAGGCGGCGAAGACCAAGCCCTTCGGCTTCATGCCTTTCTATCCAGGGCCGGGGCTCGGCGGCCATTGCATCCCGATCGACCCCTTCTACCTGACCTGGAAGGCGCATGAATACGGCGTCGCGACCCGCTTCATCGAGCTCGCCGGCGAGGTGAACGTCTCCATGCCGGGGATCGTGGTCGACCGCCTAGCCGAGGCGCTCGACCGTCGGGCCGGGCGCGGCCTCGCGGGCGCCTCGATCCTGGTCCTCGGCCTCGCCTACAAGAGAAACGTCGACGACCTGCGCGAGAGCCCGTCGCTCCGGCTCATGGAGCTGATGGAGGCGCGCGGCGCCCGCGTCGCCTACCACGATCCTTTCATCCCCGAGATCCCGCCGACCCGGAAGCACGCGTCCTTCGCCGGGCGTAGGTCCGTGCCGCTCGACGCGGCCGCGCTCCGCGCCCCGGACGCCGTGCTGGTCGCGACCGACCATGACGGCATCGATTACGGGTTCGTGGCCCGGGAGGCCCGGCTCGTCATCGATACCCGCGACGCGTGCGGGCGCGCGGGCCATTCCGGCCCGACGATCGTCAAGGCGTGACGGCGCGCCCAAGGCGTCAGGAGACCG
>CALMTJ010000071.1:0-3600 GCA_937872715.1 uncultured Methylobacteriaceae bacterium | reverse complement strand
ATCGATGGAGCCTTGCCGAAATGTCCTCAACTCGTCTCCTCGTCTGCGAGGGCAACGTCGCGGAGTATCGGCGGTCGGCGCAATTCGTTGCGGGGTCGACTGCCAGCGAGGCCTACGCCGCCACCTTGCGGGACCTCGCCCCCGGCAGTTCGGTCGACATCGTGTTCGCCGCCGATCCCGGCGCCGCGATCCCGGCTCCCCTCCCCTTCATCGATCTCGGCGCCCAGCGCAGGCGGCTCGGGCCCGCGCTCGACGAGGCGATCCTGCGGGTCGTGCATGGCGGGTCCTACATCCTCGGCCCGGAGGTCGCGGATCTCGAGGCCGCCCTGGCGGAGTTCTGCGGCGCCAGGCACGTCGTCACCTGCTCGGACGGGACGGATGCGCTGGCGCTCTGCCTCATGGCGAAGGGCGTGGGGCCGGGCCACGCCGTGATCTGCCCGTCCTTCACCTACACGGCGACGGCGGAAGCCGTGCGGCGGCTCGGCGCGACGCCGGTCTTCGCCGATGTGGAGGACGCCCGTTTCAACCTCGATCCGGACGGGCTCCCGGCCGCCCTCGCGACGGCGCGGGCCGCCGGGCTCGACCCGGTCGGCATCATCCCGGTCGACCTGTTCGGCCACCCGGCCGATTACGACCCGCTCCGCGCGTTCTGCGACGCCCACGGGCTCTGGATGCTGGCCGACGCCGCGCAGGGCTTCGGCGCGACCTACAAGGGCCGACGCCTCGGCACGTTCGGCTTCGCCACGACGACGAGCTTCTTCCCCGCGAAGCCGCTCGGCTGCTACGGCGACGGGGGCGCGATCTGCACGGACGATGCCGAGCTCGACGGGCTCCTCCGTTCGCTGCGCTTCCACGGCCTGTCGCCCGACCGGACGGACAACACCCGGGTGGGACTGACCGGCCGGCTCGACACGATCCAGGCCGCGATCCTCCTCCAGAAGCTCACGATCTTCGACGACGAGATCGCGGCCCGGGGCAGGCTGGCGGAGCGCTACGGGGCGGGGCTCGCGGGCGCGGCGCTCACCCCTGTGGCCGCGCCGGACTGCGTCTCCGTCTGGGCGCAGTACACGATCCGGGTCGCGCCGGAGCGCCGGGACGGGCTGGCGACGGCCCTGAAGGCCGCCGGCATCCCGACCGCCATCTATTACGCGCGACCGCTGCACCGGCAGACGGCGTACCGGGATTGCCCTGTGGCCGGGAACGGCCTGCCGGTCACCGACCGGCTCGCGACGGACGTCATCTCGCTTCCCATGCACCCCTATCTGGAGGAAGCGACGCAGGACCGCATCATCGGGGCGGTGCGCGGAGCGCTGGCCGCCTGAGGCCGCTCGAGCCGCGCCGCCGACCGGCTCCTCGCGTCCCGGAGGAGTGAAGCGGCACCTACGGGATCGCGTCCCGCGGCGGCTCCCATCCCGTTGAGGGCCGGGCCGAACGCCGCTAGGACGTCCCCACGCCGGTGCCTGCCGTCGTGTTTCCCGAAGCGACACCCCGCGAGGCTCATGCGCCCGTTCGTCTGGGGCGGGATTGCAGCCGCGCTCCTGTGGCTCGCCTTCTTCGTCTCCCCCTACTGGTCGTTCTGGCGCTTCGCCGTCGCGGTGGAGGGCGGCGACACCGCCCGGATCGTGGAGATCGCGAACCTGCGGGCCGTGCGCGTCTCGCTCGCCCGGGCGATCGTCGGGGAGGCGATGGCGGACCGCCGGGTGTCCCGGGCCGTGACCGGCACGGAGCGGGACGCCAACGCCATCGCGGTCGCCGCCGAGCCGCTGCTCGAGACGCTCGTCACGCCGGAGGGCCTGGGGCCGCTGGTCTCCGACTTGCGCACGCGCGGCGCGCCCGCAGACGGCTTCACGGGCCGGCGGACCGGCTGGAACGCCGGCTCCCTCTCCGGGCTCGGCCGGATCCTCGCCGCGTCGCGGTGGCGCGGCTTCCGGAACGTCTACTTCACCGTCCCGCCGCAAGCGCCTGCAAACGTGCAGTTCCGGCTGCAGTTCCGGTTGAGCCGCCTCGCCTGGAGGCTCGTCTCGATCGACCTGCCGGCCGAGTCACGCGCGAGGTTCGCCGAGGACGTCACACGGCGCCTGTCGGCCCGGCCCGGGGAGGCCCGGCCGGCCGAGGGCCGCCCGGACGAGGCGCGCCCCGGCGAGTAGCTCAGCGGCGGAGCAGGCGGGTCATCGTATCGAAGACGAGCGGGAGGGCGATCGCGGCGAGGACGAGCTTGACCGCGTTCGCCAGGAGAAAGGGCTGCACGCCGACCGCGTAGGCCCGGGCGAAGCCGATCCCGGTCGCGCCGGATCCCGTCGCGGCCGCGAGCGCCAGCCAGGCGCAGCCCACGGCCAGGAGGGCCAGGTTCGCGGCCGCGAGCGCGACGGCGAAAGCGAGCGGCCGCTTGATCAGTCCGCGATCCGCGGCCGCGCCGACGATCGCGGCCGCCGCGAGAAATCCGAGCAGGAACCCGCCGGTCGGACCCATCAGGTAGGCGAGGCCCGGCACGAGCGGCGGCGTACTGGCGAAGACCGGCATGCCGAGCGCGCCCTGGACGATGTAGAGGAGGACGGACGAGACCGCGAGCCGGAGGCCGAGCGCCGCCCCGAGCGCCATCACGGCCAGCGTCTGGAGCGTCATCGGCACCGGACCCGGCACCTGTATCTTGGCAGAGACCGTGAGGAGGCATGCGCCGAGCACCGTCAGCACGGCCGCCCGCACCAGCCCGGCGCCTGCCGCACGACGCGGCCACACGAGACCCGCGAATGTCTCGGGCGATGTCGGGACGGGAGCGACGCTCTGCTGCATGGTTCGGTAAACCCCCTTGGCGGACGGCCCCGCATTGGCGATCGGGCCTTGCGGGCTCTATACGGACTCGGCCGGCCAGCCTCAACAACCGATCGGACCCCATCCTGACCCAGGACCTGACTTTCGACCAGAACTTTCCGGCGGGAAGCGGCGAACTGGTCCGCGTCAGCCCGCTCGTCCGCCGGATGGTGGCGGACAATCCCGGCCCCTTCACCTTCACCGGCACCTGCACGTACCTCGTCGGGTCGGGCGAGGTGGCGGTGATCGATCCCGGTCCCGCCTCGGCGGATCACATCCAGCGCCTGGCCGAGGCTCTCGCCGGCGAGACCGTGCGGGCGATCGTCGTGACGCATACCCACCGGGACCATTCCCCCGGCGCCCGCCTGCTGCGCGACCTGACCGGAGCGCCGATCGTCGGGTGCGGCCCGCATCGCCGCTTCCGCGAGCTCTCCGCCGGCGAGAGCGACGCGATGGAGGGCTCGGGCGACGCCGCGCACCGGCCGGACCGCGAGCTCCGCGAGGGCGACCGCGTCGCGGGACCGGGCTGGACGCTGGAGGCGGTGGAGCTCCCGGGCCACACGGCGAACAGCCTGGGCTTCGTCCTGCCGGAGGAGAACACCCTGTTCTCCGGGGACCACGTGATGGCGTGGTCGACCACGGTCGTGGCTCCGCCGGACGGCTCCATGAGCGCCTTCATGGCGTCGCTCGACAAGCTGCGCGGCCGTCCGGAAACCGTCTACTGGCCCGGCCATGGCGGGCCGGTCCAGGACCCGCAACGCTTCGTCAGGGCGCTGATCGGCCATCGCCGGC
>CALMTJ010000070.1 GCA_937872715.1 uncultured Methylobacteriaceae bacterium | reverse complement strand
GCCTCGGACGTCGCGACCGCGGCTTCGGCGAAGAGCTTGTCCGCCTCGGGATTGGAATAGCTGCCGACGTTTCCGAACGGGCTGCCCTTCACGATGTTCGCCGACACGTAAGAGCGGGCGACGCCCGTCGCCGGGTCGCCGAGCTGGTAGAGGAAGTTGAAGGTGAGGTCGAAGTCGAAGGACGAGGTCTTCTGCGTCCAGCCCGGCACGTCCGTCGACACGATGTCCATGTTGATGCCGACATCGGCGAAGTTCTGCTTGATCGCCTCCGCCCACCGCGTCCAGGTCTCGCCGTAGGGCAGGCCGAGGAAATGCAGGGTCTCGCCCTTGTAGCCGGAGGCCTTCACCAGCTCCTTCGCCTTGGCGGGATCGAAGGGGTAGGTCTTCACGCCCTCCGTCGAGTAGAACTTCGTCTTGGACGAGATCGGGCCGGTCGGTATCTTGCCGTATCCCGACCAGATCACGTCGCGGCCGAAATCCCGGTCGATCGCGTACATCATCGCCTGGCGGAAGGTCTTGTTGCCGAGGATGCCGCGGGTGGTGTTGGGGGTGATCCAGGCATGGGGCGCGAACATCTCCCATCCCTTAGTCGTGACGCAGGTGTTCGGCAGCTTCGACAGTCGCGCCACGTCGAAGATCTCGACCGAGCCGCCGGTCAGCACGTCCACCTTGCCGGTCTCGTAGGACACGGCCCGCGAGGCCGCGTCCGGGATGAACTGGAAATACATCTCGTCGAGATGCGGCCTTCCCTTGTCCCAGTAGGACTCGTTCCGCACGAGCTTGACGTAGGAGCCCTTCTTCCACTCGCCGAACTTCATCGGCCCGGTGCCGATCGGCGCGTTGTTGGCCGGGTTCGCCCGGTAATCCGTGCCCTCGTAGATGTGCTTCGGGATCATGGGCGCGGAGGCGACCTCCTGCGACAGCATGAAGGGGCCGAACGGCTGCTTCAGCGTGAACCGGACCGTGAGATCGTCCACCTTCTCGATCGACTTCACCTGGGCGTTGACGATCGGACGCCAGCGCGGGTGCACCTCGCGCAGGAACTTGTCGAGCGTGAAGACGACGTCGTCGGCCGTGAACGGCTTGCCGTCGTGCCAGGTGACGCCGCTCTGGAGGTGGAACGTGTAGACGGTCTGGTCCGGCGAGATCTCCCAGCTCTTGGCGAGCGACGGCATGGGGGTGAGCTTCTCGTCGAAGCGCAGCAGCGACTCGTAGATGTTGCCGGCGATCATGTTGGTCGGGCCGTTCTGGTTCAGGCCCTGCATGAGCATGGGGGGTTCGGGCGTCACGACCACCTGGAGAGCGCCGCCCGCCTTGGGCGTGCCCTGGGCGGACGCGCCGGCCACGAGACTCAGGAGGATCGCGGCCGACGCGGCACCCTTCAGCGCGGATTTCGACATGACACCTCCTGCGGACCGTATGCCGGCCTTACCGCAAGAATCGGACCTCGGCCATCGCGCCC
>CALMTJ010000069.1 GCA_937872715.1 uncultured Methylobacteriaceae bacterium | reverse complement strand
AGCTCGCGCCCGACGCGGGGGCGGTAGCCCGGAAGACCGGCCTCGCGCCCGCCGACGTGGCCGCGTTCTTCGAGCTGTTCCGCACCACGGAGCGCGTCGTCACCTGCTACTCGCAGGGCGTGAACCAATCCGCGCAGGGCACGGACAAGGTAGGGGCGATCATCAATTGCCACCTGGCCACCGGCCGCATCGGCGTCCCAGGAGCCGGCCCCTTCTCGCTGACCGGGCAGCCCAACGCGATGGGGGGCCGGGAGGTCGGCGGCCTCGCCAACATGCTGGCCGCCCATATGGGCTTCTCGCCGCCCGAGCTCGACCGCGTGCGCCGGTTCTGGGACGCGCCGAACCTCGTGACCGGGGAGGGCCTGAAGGCGGTCGCCATGTTCGACGCCGTCGCGGACGGCCGGATCAAGGCCTTGTGGATCATGGCCACCAACCCGGCCGTCTCCATGCCGCTGGCCGGCCGGGTCCGGGAGGCGCTCCGCGGCCTCGACCTCCTGGTCGTCTCCGACAACAACCCGTCGACGGACACGATCGCGGCCGGCGGCCGGACGACGGGGAGGCAGGCGCTCCTCCCGGCCGCCGGCTGGGGCGAGAAGGACGGAACCGTCACCAATTCCGAGCGCCGCATCTCGCGCCAGCGCGCCGCGCTGCCGCTGCCGGGCGAAGCGAGGCCGGATTGGTGGGCGGCGACGGCCGTCGCCCGCCGTCTCGGCTTCGGCGACGCCTTCCCGTACCGGAGCGCCGCCGACGTCTTCCGCGAGCATGCCGCGCTGACCGCGTTCGAGAACGGCGGCACGCGCGACCTCGACCTCGGCGGGCTGGAGACGCTGTCCGATGCCGGCTACGAGGACATGCCGCCCACCCAATGGCCGGTCGGGGACGACGGCGGGGGCCGGCAGCGCCTCTTCGCCGATGGCCGCTACTTCACCGGGAGCGGCACCGCCCAGTTCATCGCGCCGGAGCCGCCGCTGCTCGCCGGCCGGCTCTCGGCCGAGCATCCGCTCTGGCTGAACACGGGCCGGATCCGCGATCAGTGGCACACGATGACCCGGACGGGGAAGAGCGCCCGCCTCGGCTCGCACCGGCCGGTGCCGTTCGTCGAGATCCACCCGGCCGACGCGGCCCGGTTCGGCATCGCCGATGGCGAGCTCGCGCGCGTCTCGACGGCCACGGGGTCCGGTGTGTTCGAGGCGCAGGTCGGGCCGGGGCCGCGTCCGGGCTCGATCTTCGTGCCGATCCACTGGAGCGACGACACGTCCTCGGACGGCGCGGTCGGGCCGCTGGTGCACGGCTTCGTCGATCCCTTCTCGGGACAGCCGGAAACGAAGGCCACCCCGGCCGCGATCGGCCCCGAGCCGATGGGGCTGCGGGGATTCGCGCTGACCCGCGAGCCGATCCGCCTGCCGGTCGGGACCTGGTGGGCGCGGGTCGCGGTGTCCGGAGGCGTCGGCACGCTCTTCGCCTCGCGGGCCGGCTCGCGCGAGGTGGCCGGCTTCGCGCCGGACCTGTTCCCGGATTGCGACCTCGCCGAATACGTGGACGAGGGCGCCGGCATCTACCGGGCCGCCGCCTTCCGGGACGGCGCCTTCCAGGGCGCGATCTTCGTCGGTCCGGCGGCCGCGCGGCCGCAATGGGAGGCCGCGAAGGCCCTGTTCGGGGCGCCGCCGCCGGACGGGGTCGAGAGCCGGGCGGCCCTCTCCGAGAGGAGCGGGGGCGGGGGCGGGCCGGTCGTCTGCGCCTGTTTCGGAATCGGGCTCGCCTCCATCCGGGCCGCCATCGCGCCCGGCGGCGCCACGACGCCGGAGGCGATCGGCGCGGCGCTCCGGGCCGGCACGAATTGCGGCTCCTGCGTGCCGGAGCTCCGCCGCATCATCGCCGGTACGGCGGCGGCCGCGCCGGCGTGAGCGCCGTCCGTTAACTCCCCTTTTACCGTGCTGGCCGGAGGTGTTGGGGCGAGCGGAGCACCGCATGACCAGCGAACCCGGCGACGGCGGGCGGAAGCCTGCCGGCGCTCCCGCCGAAGGCTCCCCGGCCGGCATGGGCCGGCTGGCCGACCGGGACAGCGTCCCGCAGGCGCGTGCGCCCCTGCTGGAGGCCGCCCTCGAACGCGCCGCCACCTCGCTCGAGATCGCCCTCCGGCGCATCCTGCCCGGAGACGTCGAGACCGCATTGTCGGCTGTCGGCACGACGCGCAGCCGCACATTCCTGGACGCGATCCTGCCGCCCTCCCTCCCGGCGGTCCTGCGCACGTCCTGGGGCGGCCCGATCCTGGCCGTGCTCGCGCCCGGCCTCGTGTCCGGCCTCGTCGAGCTCCTGCTCGGCGCGCCTGCCGGGCGGGAGCCGGGCCCGGCCGCGCCCCGTCCCCTCACCGCGATCGAGACGGGCATCGCCCGGCGCCTTCTGGACGAGGTCGCGCGGCATCTCCAGGACGCCATCAGCGCCGTCGCGCCCGTCCGTCTCGCCTTCGAGCGTTTCGAGCCCGTCCCGCGCTTCCTGGACCTCGGGCTCCCGGCCGGTCTCGCCCTCACCGCGCGCCTGTCCGTGCGGGCCGGCCCGCTCGCCGGGGCGGTGGAGATCCTCCTTCCGCACGCGACGCTGGATCCCGTACCGGAGCTGCTCGGGCGGGAGATCGAGGCGGCGCCGGCCGATTCCGCCTGGACGGAGCATCTCCGGGCGGAGGCGATGCGGGCCGGCACGGTGCTGACCGCCTTGCTGCACGAGCAGCGCTTCCCGCTCCGCGAGGTGATGGACCTCGCGGTCGGCGCGACCCTGATGTTCGACCGCGGCGTCGAGGACCCGATCGAACTCCGCTGCGGGGCGGTGCCGGTCGCGACCGGCAAGCTCGGCCGCCACGGCCGGCAGGCCGCCGTCAAGATCCTGTCCGTGGCCGAGGGGCAGGCCTGATGGCGGAGCCCGCCTCCACGGCCGGCCCGGACGGGGCGCGCCGGGCCGCCATCGTCCTCTCCATACTGGGCGAGGAGGTCGGCGCCGAGGTGCTGAAACATCTCGAACCGGCCGAGATCCGGCACGTCACGACCGCCATGGCGGAGCTCGGGACGCTCAGCCAGGGCACGACGGCGGAGGCCGTGGCGGCCTTTCTCCTCTCGGCCGAGCAGGCCGGGCTGGAGGTCGGCGGCTGGGAGCAGATCGAGCGGCGGCTGCGGCGCGCCCTGCCCGACGGCGCCGTGGACGCGCTCCTGCAGGATGTCGGCCGCCGCCCCGGGGCCGACATCTGGAGCAAGCTGCCCGCGATCGACCGCCCGGCCTTCCTCGCCTTTCTGCGCGGGGAACACCCGCAGACGGTCGCGTTCGTCCTGTCGCGGCTCGGTCCGGAGGTGGCGGCCGCCATCCTCCAGAAGCTCGAACGCGGGCTCGCGGTCGACGTCATCACCCGCATGCTCCAGCTGCAGCCGGTGCGGCCGGAATGGCAGCTCGCGGTCGAGGAAGCGCTGCAGGACGAGTTCCTGTCCGTCGCCGCGACCGCCAGGAAGCCGAACGCCGATGCCAGCGTGGCGGAGGTGTTCAACTACCTCAGCACGGACTCGGAGGCCGCCCTGATGAGCGGGCTGCGCGGCCGGGACGAGGAGGCGGCGGGCCGGGTCAAGAGCCTGATGTTCACCTTCAAGGACCTGGTCCGGCTGGACGCGGCCGCGATCCAGACGCTGCTCCAGGCGATGGACAAGGAGCTGCTGCCGAAGGCCCTGGCGGGCGGCGACGAGGCGGTGGCGGAGCTGTTCCTCGGCAACATGTCCCAGCGCGCCGCCCAGCGCATGCGGGCCGACATGGCAGACATGGCCAAACCCTCCGTCAGGGACATGGAGGCCGCCCAGAACGCCATCCTGAAAGCGGCCCGCGCCCTCATGGAC
>CALMTJ010000068.1 GCA_937872715.1 uncultured Methylobacteriaceae bacterium | reverse complement strand
AGGGCGACGACTTGATCGTTCATGGAGACGGCACGGCCCCGCGCGGCGGCGGCAGCACCTGGACGATGTCGGGCTCGGCCGGCAGGCGGGCATAGGCCACCCTCGGCCGCGAAATCTTGCGGGTGCCGGCGAGCTGGCCGTCCACCTCGCCCTTCGGAAATCTCCCGGTGATCCACTGCCCGTTCACGCGCTTTCGCGTGTAGAACTCGGCCGCCTGCGCCTTGCCGAGTCCCGGGACGCCCCCGACCGATCCGAACACCACCGATCCGAACGCCGCGACGCCGATCACGGCGGCCGCCCGGACGCACGTTCGTACGTGCATCTCGTTACTCCGTTTACCAGCCGTTAGGTTTTACCCATCCGGTTGACTGTGGCAAGGCCGCCTCAGCGCGAATCAGATCGTCCTGAACGGCCGCACCGCGATCCCGTCCGTCTCCAGCCCCTCCCTGAGACGTCGTGCCATGGCGACGGCGGTCGCCCCATCGCCGTGGACGCAGACGGTGTCGATGCGGGCCGGGATGCGCTTGCCGGAGGCGGTCACGACGGCTCCCTCCCGCAGCATGGCGAGCACCCGGGCCGCGGCGTCCTCCGCGTCGTGCAGCACGGCGCCGGGCTTGCGGCGGCTCATCAGCTGCCCGTCATCCTCGTAGGCCCGGTCGGCGAAGATCTCGGCCGCGGCTTCGAGCCCGTATTCCGCCGCGGCCCGGTCGGTCGGAAGGCCCGGCATGATGACGTAGACGAGCGTCGCGTCGACGCCCTTGATCGCCCGCGCGATCGCCCGGGCAAAATCCGGCTCCTCGTTGGAGAGGTTGCCGAGGGCGCCGTGCGCCTTCACATGCGTGACGGCATGGCCCGCGAGCGCGGCGCAGGCCTGCATGGCGCCGATCTGGTAGGCGACCATGCGCTCGATCTCCGCCATGGTGTCGCCCCGGACGACACGGCGCCCGAAACCCGCGAGGTCGTTGAAGCCGGGATGCGCGCCGATCGCGACGCCCTTCTCCTTCGCGAGCCTCGCCGTCTCGACCATCACGTTCGGGTCGCCGCCGTGGAAGCCGCAGGCGACGTTCGCGGAGGTGACGATGTCGAGCATCGCGGCATCGTCCCCGAGCGTCCAGCGCCCGAAGCTCTCGCCCATGTCGCAATTCAGATCCACCTGCACGGCGTCAGACCCCGTTCGGTTAAGGGAACAATGACCTCCTCACGCCGAGGCGGCCGGCGAACATCCCGCGTCCTCGGGGCCTCGCTCCGCGAGGAAGGGCAAAGGGATTGCCCGGACGGTCTCAGAGCCCGTTTGACCATTCCCTCCTCATGCTGAGGTGGCCGCCGCAGGCGGCCCTCGAAGCACGCCCCCGGACTTTGATCCGGGGGCACGCATGACGGCCGTGCGTCCTTCGAGGCCGATCTCCGATCGGCACCTCAGGAAGAGGACGACGGTGGATTGCCAAACAGCCCCTCAGACCAGCACCGGCTGGGCCGCACGCTCGGCGGCGCCGAACAGGCGGCGGTAGCGCTCCACCTCCCCGCGCGGTCCCATCGCTTTGGTCGGATTGTCGGAGAGCTTCACCGTCGGGTGGCCGTCCGCCGAGATCACCTTGCAGACGATGGAGATCGGGTCGAGCTTGCCGCCGGGCGCGAGGCCGCGAAAGTCGTTGGTGAGGAGCGTCCCCCAGCCGTAGCCGATGCGGATGCGGCCGAAGAAGTGGCGGTGGAGGCGCTCGATGGCGTCGATGTCGAGCCCGTCGGAGAAGATGACGAGCTTCGTCGTCGGGTCCTCGCCGCGCGAGATCCAGAAGTCGATCGCCTCCTCGCCTCCTTCGAACGGGTCCTTGGAATCGACCCGGATGCCGGTCCAGCCCGCCACCCAGGCGGGCGCCTCGGCCAGGAACCGCGTCGTGCCGTAGGTGTCGGGCAGGATCACGAGGAGGTTGCCCTGGTAATCCTCCTGCCAATCCGCCAGCACCTCGTAGGGCGCGGCGAGCGCCTCGTCCTCGGTTCCCGACAGCGCCGTATAGACCATCGGCAGCTCGTGCGCGTTCGTGCCGATCGCCTCCACCTCGCGCCGGAGCGCGATGAGGCAGTTGGAGGTGCCGAGGAACGCCGCGCCGAGCCCCTCGCTCATGGCCGGGACGCACCACTCCTGCCACAGGAAGCCGTGCCGGCGCCGCGTGCCGAAATCCGAGATCGACAGTCCCGGCAGCGCCTTCAGCCGCTGAATCTTCTCCCACACGCGCGTCATCGCCTGCGCGTACATCACCTGCAGCTCGAACTTGCCCATGCCGCGCGTCACGCCGCGCGAGCGGAGCTCGTTCAGGATCGCGAGCGAGGGGATCTCCCACATCGTGGTCTCGATCCAGGGACCGTGGAAGGTCAGCTCGTACTGCCCGTCGATCCGCTCGATCTCGTATTCCGGGAAGCGGAACGCCTCGAGCCAGGACAGGAAGTCGGGCGAGAACATCTGCCGCTTCCCGTAGAAGGTGTTGCCGCGCAGCCAGGTCGATTCCCCGCGGGACAAGGACAGGCTGCGGACATGGTCAAGCTGTTCCTTCAACTCGCCGAGATCGATGTAATCGGCGAGGCGGACGCTCTTCGTCCGGTTCTTGATGCCGAACGTCACCTTCACGTCGCGGTGCCGACGGAAGATGGTCTGCGCCATCAGGAGCTTGTAGAAATCGGTGTCGATGACGGACCGGACGATCGGGTCGATCTTCCAGGTGTGATTGTAGACCCGGGTGGCGATGTCCACCATCGCGGCAATCCTACGCCTCGCCTGCACGGGCCGAGCGCCTGGAGCTTGGCGCAGAGCCGGGCAGCCGAGTCAAGGAACCTGGTTCGGGGACGTCGCGGAGAACACGTGGCGCCTCAGCCTGAAGACGTTCGCCGGAGGCGAATGTCGGTTCCGTCGCTGCGATCGACGCGAAGCAGGCCAGCAGCCGCGCGTAGGCTCCTGGATGGCTACGTCGGCTACGCCTCCGCGCGAAGACGCCCTTCGATCCCATCGCGCGCGAACGCCTCCACCCTGGTCCGCCCCCCAATCTCCCGCTCCTCCCCACGAGGGGAGAAGGGCGCGTCGGCGGGCGATGGTGCCGTTCGTGCAGTCGCCTCCATGCTCCCGTCCCTGCGCCGATCGGGCAGGGACGGCCGGCACTCCCGGCCGGTCAGGCCGTCAGGCTGACCTTCTTGTTGTCCGCGAGCTCGGTCGGCGCCTCGCCCGTGAGGCGGGCCTTGGCGTAGCCGTAGAGCTGCATGACGGTCCGGGAGGGACCGTCCCAATACTCGCCCCCGACCGGATGGATGCGGATCAGCGCGATGTCGGGATCGTCCGGCCCCTTGGGAAACCAGGTGCGCAGCCCCTCGCTCCAGAGCTCCTTCACCTTGGATTGCTCGCGGATGATCTCCGCCTTGCCGGAGACGGACACGTAGTTCTGCCCCGACGGGTCCGAATAGGCGAGGTTCACCTCGGCATCCTTCGACAACTCGCTCACCTTCGGCGTGCGCTCGCGCGTGAAGAACCAGAGGTCGCCGGCTTCGTCCGCCTTGTGGTTCCACATCGGGCGCGAATGGAGCGAGCCGTCGGACTCGACGGAGGTCATCATCGCGACCTTGATCTCCTTGATGAGTTCGTAGAGCTTCGTCGCACCCTCGTGATGCGTGTGGTCGTGAGCCATGTCCCTCTCCCGCCGGCGGCGCTGCCGGCCCTGCATGTCGACGTGACGCGCGGGCCGCATGGCCCGTGCACGGTCTAGGGAACGGCCAGCCCACGGGTTTGTTTCCGCCGGGCGATGGGGGCGAGGCGGCGTCCGCACGGGCCGCTTCCGGGTGCCGTGCCGCCCGGCGAACGGGGAACGACGTGGCGATCACGCGGGAAGACGTCCTGAAGGCGCTGGGGGCCATCCGGGTGGACGGGGAGACGCTGCCGCGCTCCGGCCGGCTGTCGGAGATCGCGGTCGACGCGACCGGGCGCGTGTCCTTCGCGATAGGGGCGCTGGCCGCCGAGGCCGCCGCCCTGGAACCCGTCCGGCTGGCGGCGGAGGCGGCGGTGCGGGCGCTGCCCGGCTCGTCGGGCGTGTTCGTGAGCCTCACCGGCGACCGCCCGCCGGCCG
>CALMTJ010000067.1 GCA_937872715.1 uncultured Methylobacteriaceae bacterium | reverse complement strand
GAGGAGGTGGAGCTCAAGCCGCGCCAGGTCGAGGTGGACCGCCTCGCGGTCGTCGCGCATGACGGCGACCGGACCGTGCTCGAAGCCGATTGCGGCAAGGGCACCTATGTCCGGGCGCTGGCCCGCGACCTCGGCCGGGCGCTGGGCTGCCTCGGCCACGTCTCCGCGCTCCGCCGCACCCGCGTCGGCCCGTTCGCCGAGGCCGACGCCACGAACCTGGGCGCGCTCGAGCGGCCCGATCCCGCGATCGACCTCGCCCGCACCGTCGTCCACCCGGTGGCGACGGCGCTCGCAGACCTTCCCTCCCTTCCGGTCTCGCGCGACGCGGCGGGCAGGCTGATGCGGGGCCAGCCCGTCGTCCTTCGCGGCCGCGACGCGCCCGTCGAAGGGCGCCTCTACGCGACCTGCAACGGGGTGCTCGTCGCGATCGGGGACGTCCAAGGGGGAGAACTCGTTCCGCATCGGGTGTTCACCCTCGGAGTGTGACGGCCGTTCGCAGGCCGCCGAGTTCCTGTGCGTGACTTCTACGATCTTCCTGATACTCAGACCCGGATGCCGTCGCACACCAATGATCCGAACATCCAAGTGCCCGAATGGCCTCAGCGTTTTCGAAAGCTCCCCCATCTCTCGTTCGATCGGAGCCTCGGGACGGGCGAGGTGGATTGGTGGTGCCGCGAGTTCGCCGATCGGGGAAACCTGCAGCCCGCGGACCTCGTCGACCTCCTGTTCAGGGACATGCCGAGCGAGCCCCGCTTCATCTGCCGGACGCTGGACACCGGTCGGCGGCAGTTCAATATTCACGCCGAGTCGAGCTTTGATCGCCTCCCGAGGTGGTCAGGGTGTGTGGTCGTGGACCTGCGGGACGAAGCCCTTATCTGGGATGAGCTGTCCTCCTCTCAACGCGGGTTCCGGTTGGGCCGCAGGATGGCCCGCAACATCCTCGACGTGGCGACCCGCCTCCGTATGCGTCTGATGCGTATCTCGGCAGAGCGTGTCGGAAGCTATCTTTGGGCTGAGGCGGGCTTCATCCCGGAACACGGCGTATGGCTCGACTTGAGGCCCGGACTCAGGAATCGGTTGCGCCATCTGGGCGAGATCAGCCATCGATCGGCCGGCATCCTCGAGCGGATCCTGCGTTGCAGGGACGCGGACGCGGATCCAGGGGACATCAGGATCGTTGCCTCTCTGGACGACTTGGTCGAGAGCAGGTTCCAGGACCTCGTGCGACGGGACGCTGAGCCGGCGAAAGCGAGACTCGGAAAAGAGTTGCTGATAAATCTCCATTGGCGAGGCGCTCTCGACCTCGGCAATCCTCAGCATCGACGGAGACTGGAAGAATGGCTGGATATGCCGGTGCCTTAGTCCGCGACCACGCCGACGACTTGGCGATCGCGACGCAGGAGGTGGGGTTTGACCGTTCGCCGAAGGTGACCTCCTGCGGCGGGCGCGCGCGCCCGTTGGACGACGAGATGACGGCCGCCTTCATGCGAGAGCGCGGGTTCTCGACCGACGAGATCATGCATGTGCTGGGCGTGTCTTCGCCCGAGCTGTACGTCGGGACGCAGCCTGAGAAGGTCGCCACCGAACCGGTGGCCTGACGGCGCGCCGGACAGCTGCGAGTTGCTTGGAGACAGCCTGACGCGGTTCCCTTCGGCTTTCTCGCGGTATCTCGTCCGCCAGCGAGGCTGGTCTTTCCCCCTGAACCGTGTATACGGCGATCATCGCCCCGCAGAAATCGCGCCGGCGATGATGTTGCGACCGTACGACCCAGCTGGACGACATCCCGGCCCGGCCGACGCTCTCGCGACGGGGCGGTCACCCGTGATCGCCCCTCCCCTCTCACCCGGAAGGATCATCGATGTCGATCACGGCCGAGCGCAAGCAGGCGCTCCTGAAGGATTACGGCACCGCCCGCAACGACACGGGCTCGCCGGAGGTGCAGGTCGCGATCCTCACCGAGCGGATCACCAACCTGACCGAGCATTTCAAGTCGCACGTCAAGGACAACCATTCCCGGCGCGGCCTCCTGAAAATGGTGTCGCAGCGCCGCTCGCTCCTCGACTACCTGAAGCGGAAGGACGAGGGCCGCTACAAGACCCTGATCGAGCGGCTCGGCATCCGCCGCTAGATCCGAATCCGCCCATGCCGGCGAAGGCCGGCACCTCGGGCTCGAGACCCCGGCCTTCGCCGGGGTGAGCGGAACTCCCGGGGCCAGCGGCCCCGATCCGGCCGGCGGAATGGTCCGTCGGCCCACAGCTGAGCCGGGCGGGAAGCCGCCATGGCAGGATAGCCGGGGGCTTGCGCGGACGACGTCCGGCCGGACCACAGGTCCGACCCCAACGCGAGCCCCCCGTCATCTTGCACATGGCCTCCGCCGCCCCGGCTCCACGGAAGGCAGAACATGTTCGATATTCAACGCGAAGAGCTGATGTGGGGCGGGCGCAAGCTCGTGCTCGAAACGGGCAAGATGGCCCGCCAAGCGGACGGCGCCGTCGTCGCCACCTACGGCGAGACGACCGTGCTCGCGACCGTCGTCTCCATGAAGGAGCCGAAGCCCGGCTTCGACTTCTTCCCGCTCACGGTGAACTACCAGGAACGCACCTACGCGGCCGGCCGCATCCCGGGCGGCTTCTTCAAGCGCGAAGGGCGCCCCTCGGAGAAGGAGACGCTGACCTCGCGCCTCATCGACCGGCCGATCCGCCCGCTCTTCGTCGAGGGTTACAAGAACGACACGCAGATCGTCGTGACGGTTCTGTCGCACGACCTCGAGAACGATCCCGACATCGTCGGCATGGTGGCCGTCTCGGCCGCGCTCACGATCTCCGGCATCCCGTTCATGGGGCCGATCGGCGCGGCGCGCGTCGGCTACATCGGCGGCGGCTACAAGTTGAACCCGACGCTGGCCGACATGGAGGCGAGTCAGCTGGATCTCGTGGTGGCCGGCACGGCCGACGCGGTGCTGATGGTCGAGTCGGAGGCGAAGGAGCTCTCCGAGGAGACCATGCTCGGCGCGGTGATGTTCGGCCACAAGCACTTCCAGCCGGTGATCGACGCCTGCATCCGGCTCGGCGAGAAGGCCGCCAAGGAGCCGCGCGACTTCGCGGCGCCCGACCTGTCCGAGATCGAGAAGGTGATCCTCGAGATCGCCGAGAACGATCTCCGCTCGGCCTACAAGATCACGCAGAAGGCGGATCGCTACGGCGCCGTCGACGCCGCCAAGGCGAAGGTCATGACCGCGCTCCTGCCCGCCGACGGCGAGGCGCGCTTCAACCCGGACAAGGTGAAGACCGCCTTCAAGGAGGTCCAGGCCAAGATCGTGCGCTGGAACATCCTCGACACGGGTGCCCGCATCGACGGGCGCGACCTGAAGACGGTGCGGCCGATCCTGTCGGAGGTCGGCGTCCTGCCCCGCGCCCACGGCTCGGCTCTGTTCACCCGGGGCGAGACGCAGGCGCTGGTCGTCGCGACCCTCGGCACCGGCGAGGACGAGCAGTTCATCGACGCGCTGGAAGGGACCCGGAAGGAGAACTTCCTCCTCCACTACAACTTCCCGCCCTATTCGGTCGGCGAGACGGGCCGCATGGGCTCCCCGGGCCGCCGGGAGATCGGCCACGGCAAGCTCGCCTGGCGGGCGATCCACCCGATGCTGCCGGCCGCGCACGAGTTCCCCTACACGCTGCGCGTCGTGTCCGAGATCACCGAATCGAACGGCTCCTCCTCCATGGCGACCGTCTGCGGGACGTCGCTCTCGCTGATGGATGCGGGCGTGCCCCTGAAGAAGCCGGTGGCCGGCATCGCCATGGGCCTCATCCTGGAGGGCGAGCGTTTCGCGGTCCTGTCCGACATCCTGGGCGACGAGGACGCGCTGGGCGACATGGATTTCAAGGTGGCCGGCACGGATGGCGGGATCACCTCGCTCCAGATGGACATCAAGATCGCCGGGATCACGGAGGAGATCATGAAGGTCGCCCTCGCCCAGGCGAAGGACGGCCGCGAGCACATCCTCGGGGAGATGTCGAAGGCGCTGACGAGCGCCCGCGCCGAGCTCGGCGAGCACGCGCCCCGCATCGAGATGATGACCATCCCGACGGACAAGATCCGGGAGGTGATCGGCACGGGCGGCAAGGTGATCCGCGAGATCGTCGAGAAGACGGGCGCCAAGATCAACGTCGACGACGACGGCACGATCAAGATTGCGTCCGCGGACGGCAAGTCCATCGCGGCGGCCAAGAACTGGATCAGGTCGATCGTGGCCGAGCCCGAAGCCGGCACGATCTATGACGGCACCGTCGTGAAGACGATGGAGTTCGGCGCCTTCGTGTCCTTCTTCGGCCCGAAGGACGGGCTGGTCCACATCTCCGAGCTCGCCCCCCAGCGGGTCCAGAAGGTGACGGACGTCGTCAAGGAAGGCGACAAGGTGAAGGTCAAGTTCCTGGGCGCGGACGAGCGCGGCAAGATCCGCCTCTCCATGAAGGGCGTCGACCAGGAGACGGGCGAGGACATCACGGAGAAGATGAAGGCGCTCCGCGACGCGGACCGGGCCGAGCGCGAGG
>CALMTJ010000066.1:433-2103 GCA_937872715.1 uncultured Methylobacteriaceae bacterium | reverse complement strand
CTCGAAGATCGTCTCGGTGATGTGCGACACGCCGTCCGCGCGCGTCATCAGCGCCATGAACTGCGCCTGGAGGTCGGTCGGGAAGCCCGGGAACGGGTCGGTCGTCACGTCCACGGCCGATAGGCCGCCGCCGTTCCGGTGCACCCGGATGCCCTCGTTCGTCTCGTTCACCTCCACGCCCACCTGGCGGAGGGTGTCCAGGGCGTGGGTCAGGAGCTCCGGCCGGGTGTTCTCCAGCACCACGTCGCCGCCCGTCATCGCGACCGCCATCGCGTAGGTCCCGGTCTCGATCCGGTCCGGCATCACGGTGTGGATGGCGCCGTGCAGGCGCGCGACGCCGTCCACCACGATGCGCGAGGTGCCCGCCCCGGAGATGCGGGCGCCCATCTTGGCGAGGCAGCTCGCGAGATCGGCGATCTCCGGTTCTCGGGCCGCGTTCTCGATGACCGTGGTGCCGTCCGCGAGCGTCGCGGCCATCAGCGCCACATGCGTGCCCGACACCGTCACCTTGGGGAACTCGATCTCCGCGCCCTTCAGGCCCTTCGGCGCCTTGGCGACGGCGTAGCCGCCCTCGATCGCGATCGTGACACCCATGCGCTCCAGCGCCGACAGGAGGAGGTCGACCGGGCGGGTGCCGATCGCGCAGCCGCCCGGCAGGGACACGCGCGCTTCCCCGAACCGGGCGATCAGCGGCGCGATGACCCAGAAGCTCGCCCGCATCTTGGAGACGAGCTCGTAGGGCGCGCAGGTGTCGATCACGGAGGAGGCGTGCAGCCGGATGGCCTGCCCGGTCTCGCTCGTCTGTCCGGGCCGCTTGCCGGTGACGGTGTGGTCGACGCCGTGATTGCCGAGGATGCGCAGGAGGAGCCCGACATCGGCCAGTCGCGGGACGTTGCGGAGCTCCAGCGTCTCGCCCGTGAGCAGGCTCGCGATCATCAGCGGCAGGGCCGCGTTCTTGGCGCCGGAGATCGGGATCGTCCCGCTCAGCGGCGCCCCTCCGGTGATCCTGATCCGATCCATCCCCCGCTCCTTCCGGCCCCAGCCGAAGGCCTCGGCGAACCCGAATCTCTAGCCTATTCGTCGCCAGGCTTCGAGCGCTCCGCGGACGGAACGTCCGCCGCCGCCTCCTTGCCCTTCCGGTCCGGACCGGCCTCCAGGCGCGCGCGCGCCTGAGCCTTGCGGCGCTTCAAATTTTCGCGCAGCGCGGCCTTCAGCCGCTCGGCCCGGGCCTCGTCCAGGATCGCCTCCGCGCCCAGCTTGCGGGTGCGACGCGGCGTGACGCTTCGCAACCGCCGCCCGACCGGCTAGATGTTCGCCGGAAGCCGCGGCCGTCGCCGCGGCCGGTCATCATCGGACATGATGGACCACCGCCGATATTTCGTAAACGCGCTCGATCGCCTGAGGACGGAG
The DNA here is from genome assembly GCA_937872715.1 of uncultured Methylobacteriaceae bacterium. GTDB lineage: Bacteria > Pseudomonadota > Alphaproteobacteria > Rhizobiales > Beijerinckiaceae > Enterovirga. The sequence continues at coordinate 693 of CALMTJ010000066.1, read as the reverse complement.
AACCGCTACCGGTCGTTCGCGGAGCTCGAGCGCGAGGCCGGGGCCTTTCCGGCCGCGACCTGGCACGGTCCGGCCGGCGCGCGGTCCATCACCGTGTGGTGCTCGAACGATTATCTGGGGATGGGCCAGCACCCGGACGTCGTCCGGGCCATGACCGAGACCGCCGAGCGGGTGGGCGTCGGCGCGGGCGGCACCCGCAACATCTCCGGGACGAGCCGAGCCCTCATCGGACTCGAGGCCGAGCTCGCCGACCTTCACGG
>CALMTJ010000066.1:0-423 GCA_937872715.1 uncultured Methylobacteriaceae bacterium | reverse complement strand
TCCGGCTACGTGGCGAACGAGACCGGCATCGCCACGCTCGCCTCCCTGATGCCCGGCTGCCTGATCCTGTCGGACGCGCTGAACCACAATTCCATGATCGAAGGCGTGCGGCGCTCGGGCGCGGAGAAGCGCATCTTCCGGCACAACGACCTGTCCCACCTGGAAAGCCTGCTCCGGGAAGCCGATCCGGACCGGCCGAAGCTCGTCGTGTTCGAGAGCATCTATTCCATGGACGGCGACGTCGCGCCCGTGGGCGCCATCTGCGACCTCGCCCGGCGCCACGGCGCCATGACCTACCTGGACGAGGTCCACGCCGTCGGCATGTACGGACCTCGGGGCGGCGGCATCTCCGAGCGGGACGGGGTCGCGCACCAGGTCGACGTCATCGAGGGGACGCTCGCCAAGGCCTATGGCGTGCTCGGC
>CALMTJ010000065.1:4669-4909 GCA_937872715.1 uncultured Methylobacteriaceae bacterium | reverse complement strand
CCGCGTAATTCGGGTGATCGGGCGGGAAGAGGGAGGCGCGCCTGAACGAGGTGCCGACGGGCAGCCCGAACCGCTCCGCGAACCGGGCGATCCCGGCCCGCGCCTCCGCCGTCCACCGCGACCCGCCGAGGATCATGAACGGGTTCCGGGCCGTCCGGAGGAGGTCGCCCAGCCGGGCGCCCCCCGCCCGGTCCGGCCCCCGCGCGCCGGGGGCGCGCCGCGGCGCGGGCGGCCCGGGCG
>CALMTJ010000065.1:0-4659 GCA_937872715.1 uncultured Methylobacteriaceae bacterium | reverse complement strand
TGCCCTTCACCGGTTTACTTCTCACTGCCACGGCCGGCAGCGCCACGACGACCGGGCCGGGCCGTCCCTGCATCGCCACCCGGAAGGCGCGGGCGACGAGTTCGGGGATGCGCTCCACCCGGTCGATCTCGACCGCCCATTTGGCGAGCGGCCCGAACACCGCCCGGTAATCGACCTCCTGGAAGGCCTCGCGGTCCCGCATGGCGGTGTCGATCTGCCCGACGAAGACGATCAGCGGCGTCGAATCCTGCTTGGCGATGTGGATGCCGGGGCTCGCATTCGTGGCGCCCGGCCCGCGGGTGACGAACAGGATGCCGGGCCGACCGGTGAGCTTGCCCTCGGCCTCCGCCATCATGGCGGCGCCGCCCTCGTTGCGGCAGACGATGACGTCGATCGCCGCGTCGTGCAGCGCGTCCAGCACGGCGAGGTAGCTCTCGCCCGGCACGCAGGCGGCCCGCGCGACGCCCTGCGCGGCGAGCTGGTCCACGAGGATCCGGCCGCCGGTCCGCTCGCTCGAACTCATGGGCGAGGTCCTCAATCCTTCCCGGCAGGCCGGGCGAAGGCCTGCGCGAATCGGGTCATGGCCGGCTCGTCCGTGAGGTCGAGGCGGAGGGGCGTCACCGAGATGCGCCCGTCCGCCAGCGCCTTCAGGTCCGTGCCGTTGCCAGGCTCATAGCCCCCGCGCGAGAAGCCGATCCAGAAATACGGGTTGCCGCGGCCGTCGCGCCGCTCATCGATGCCGAGCAGCTCCTTGTCGCGCTTGCCCTGCGCCGTGACGGCGATCCCCGCGACATCGGCCGGCTCGCGGTCCGGGAAGTTCACGTTCATCACGACGTCCTCCGGGATGCCCTCGTCCAGGATGCGGCGGATCACGGCGGCGGCGTGGTGCTCGCCGCATTGCCACTTGATGTTGTCGCGCCCGGCCCGGCCATAGGCCTGCGACAGGGCGATGGACGGGATGCCCAGGATCGTGCCCTCCATGGCGGCCGCGACCGTGCCCGAATAGGTCACGTCCTCCGCGACGTTCTGGCCGCGATTGATGCCGGACAGGACGAGGTCGGGCCGGGCCTCCTTCATCACGTGCCGCGTCGCCATGATGACGCAATCGGTGGGCGTGCCCTTGATGGCGAAGCGCTTGTGCGAGGCCTGCCGCACGCGCAGCGGGTCGGACAGCGAGAGCGAATGGGCGACGCCCGATTGGTCGGTCTCGGGCGCCACGACCCAGACGTCGTCCGAGAGCCCGGCCGCGATCCTCTCCAGGAGGTCGAGCCCGGGCGAATGGATGCCGTCGTCGTTGGTGACGAGGATCCGCATCACGTCCCGCCCCCGATCCGCTCCAGCCCGCCCATATAGGGCCGCAGCGCGGACGGGACCGCCACGCTGCCGTCCGGCTGCTGGCCGTTCTCCAGCACCGCGATCAGCGCGCGACCGACCGCCACGCCCGAGCCGTTCAGCGTGTGGACGAAGCGCGGTCCCTTCCCGTCCTTCGGCCGGTATCGGGCGTTCATGCGCCGGGCCTGGAAGTCGCAGCAGACCGAGCAAGAGGAGATCTCGCGATACGTCCCCTGCCCCGGCATCCAGACCTCGATGTCCCAGGTCTTGGCGGAGGCGAAGCCCATATCGCCGGTGCACAGCGTCATCACCCGGTAGGGCAGATCCAGGCGCTTGAGGACCTCCTCGGCGCAGCCCAGCATGCGCTCGTGCTCGGCCTTCGAGTTCTCCGGCGCGGTGACCGAGACCAGCTCGCATTTGGTGAACTGGTGCTGCCGCAGCATCCCGCGCGTATCCCGCCCGGCGGCGCCGGCCTCGGCCCGGAAGCAGGGCGTGAGCGCCGTGAAGCGGAGCGGGAGCTCGTCTTCGGACAGGATGCTCTCGCGCACGAGATTCGTGAGCGGCACCTCGGCCGTGGGGATGAGCCAGTGAGATTTGCCGACTAAATCCAGTACGTCGAGCTCACCAATCGCGACAAGTTCCGGCGTGGCTAATTCTGTAATTCGGTCAAGTCGGCGATTTTGCTCAGTCCGTGATAGCGTGATTCCAGCTCCAAACTGATCATCTCGAAACTTCGGTAGCTGCGCCGTCCCGAACATCGCCTCTTCGCGCACCATCAGCGGCGGCGACACCTCCGTGTAGCCGTGCTCGGTCGTGTGCAGGTCGAGCATGAACTGGCCGAGCGCGCGCTCCAGCTTGGCGAGCTGGCCGCGCAGAACCACGAAGCGTGATCCGGAGAGCTTGGCGGCCGCGTCGAAATCCATCGCGGTGCCGTTGTCGACCCGCCAGGCTTCGCCGAGCTCGAAATGCTGCTTCGCGTTCGCGATCGCGACCGGCGTTCCCCAATCATGCAGGAGGACGTTGCCGGTCTCGTCCGGTCCTTCGGGCACGTCGGGGCCGGGGAGGTTCGGGATCTCGGCGAGCCGATCGTCAAGCGCCTTCTTGGCCCGACGCTCGGCTTCCTCCAGCTCCGGCACGTAGACCTTGAGCCGCGCGACCTCGTCCATCAGCTCTCGGGCGCGCGCTTCGTCCTTCGCCTTCTTGGCCCGACCGATCTCCCCGGACAGAGCGTTACGGCGCTCCTGCTCCATCTGGAGGGCGGAGATGGCGGCGCGGCGCGCATCGTCCAGGCCGATCAGCTCGGACGAGAGCAGGTCGAGCCCACGGCTTCTCAGCCCGGAATCAAAGGCGTCCGGGTTCTCGCGGATGTGGCGGATGTCGTGCATGGGGCCCTAGCCGCCGCCCGCTTGCCGCAGGCGCCGCGCCATGTCCACCCAGGAGGAGACGTCCGAGCCTCAACGGTCTTCATGCTGAGGTGAGGTGGCCGCCGGGGCGGCCCTCGAAGCACGCCGCCGGCTCGTCATGGCCGGGCTTGGCCCGGCCATCCACGCCTGTCCGCATGCGAAACGTCGACGACGTGCCTGAAGCGGGCGTCTTTCGTGGATGGCCGGGCCAAGCCCGGCCATGACGGAGAGGTGCACGCGGAGCTGCGTCCGCCTCTGGCAGCTGCGCAAAGAAAAAGGCCGGCCCGCGAACGGACCGGCCTCCAGAGAATGGCGGGGCCGGAGCCCCGCCGGTGTCCGGCTTAGAAGGTGCCGAACTTGAAGTTCAGGCCGACCCGGGCGAGGACGCCCGAATTGTCGGCGCGAACCGTGTAGGACGTGCCGGCGGTGGCCGGGATCACGCCGTTCGCGACGAAGGTCGAGCGGCCGAGATCGTAGTAGAGCGCTTCGGCCTTCAGCGTGACGGCGCTGGAATTGAACAGGCTGAAATTGGTGGGCAGGGCGTATTCCACGCCGGCACCCGCCGTGTAGCCCGTCTCCATCCGCGACCGCGAGCCGGTGAAGCCGAGGAGCGCGGTGCCGCCGCCGGCCTGAGGCTGGAAGAAGTTCGCGCTGTTGAACACCTCGCCATAGGCGAAGCCGCCCGTGCCGTAGACCATCAGGCGGTCGAAGGCGTAGCCGAGGCGGCCCCGCACCGTGCCGATGTAGTCCGTGCTCGTCCGGAACGTGCTGGTGGCGAGCAGGCCCGCCGCGTTCGGAGAGCCCGTGAACGATCCCGTACGGCGGAAATCGGTGTACTGGGCATCCGCCTCGACGCCGAGGACGATCGCGCCGAACTGGTAGTTGTAGCCGATCTGACCGCCGCCCGTGAACCCGTCCCGGTCCAGGTTGACGTTGTTCACCCGGATGTTGGCGTTCGAGTTCGCGAGCGTCACCGCCTGGTTACCCGTGGTAGTGATGCGGCCCGAATCGTTGAAGCCGTAGCCGGCGTTCACGCCGACATAGAAGCCCGTCCAGGTGAAGACGGGGACCGCGACGTACGGCACCGGCGCGCGGCGCGACGGAAGGTCCGCCGCGAAAGCCGTCGAGGCGAGAGCCCCGAACGCGGTCGATGCCAGCAAAATCTTTTTGAACACCCGATTCTCCATATCGATAAGGGTCGGCGACCATCACTAGGGTAACTTGTCACCCGAGTCTTGAAGACATCCTAACGCTGCGGCGGAGCTTGGTCACGAGGGCGTGATGCCGCGCCTACGCGGCGTCGAGCCGCAGGGAAGCGGGCTGGTAGTTCAGGATCGGGGACAGCCAGCGCTCCACCTCGGCCACCGGCATGCCCTTGCGGGTGGCGTAATCCTCCACCTGGTCCCGCTCGACCTTGGCGACACCGAAATAATGGGCGTCCGGAGAGGCGAGGTAGAGCCCGGAGACGGAGGAGCCCGGCCACATGGCGAAGCTTTCCGTGAGCTTCACCCCGATCCGCCGCTCGGCTCCGAGGAGGCGGAACAGCGTCTCTTTCTCCGTATGGTCGGGCTGCGCCGGATAGCCGGGAGCCGGCCGGATGCCGCGGTATTCCTCGCGCGTCAGGTCCCCGGGCCCGAAACTCTCGTCGGGCGCGTAGCCCCAGAACTCGCGCCTGACGCGCTCGTGCATGCGCTCGGCGAAGGCCTCCGCGATGCGGTCGGCCAGGGCCTTGACCAGGATGGAGCGGTAATCGTCGTTCGCCCGTTCGAAGCGCTCGGCGATGCGCACCTCCTCGATCCCGGCCGTGACCACGAAGGCGCCGACCCAATCGGCGACGCCGCTCTCGGCGGGAGCCACGAAATCGGAGATGCACAGGTTCGGGCGGCCGTCGCGCCGCGTAAGCTGCTGGCGAAGGCCGTGGAAG
>CALMTJ010000064.1 GCA_937872715.1 uncultured Methylobacteriaceae bacterium | reverse complement strand
GTGCTGCCCTCCTCGACCGCTGAGGTCGCGGCCGTCATGCGATTCTGCGGAGAGAACGGTGTCAAGGTCGTCGCGCGGGGCGCCGGCACGTCGCTCGCCGGCGGCGCCATCCCGCAGGAGGACGCCGTCGTCATCGGCGTCTCGAAGATGGCTCGCGTGGTGGACGTCGACTTCGCCAACCGCACGGCCCGGGTCGAGGCCGGGATCACGAACCTCGCCATCTCGGCCGCCGTGTCGCACGAGGGCTTCTTCTACGCGCCCGATCCCTACAGCCAGCTCGCCTGCACCAACGCGGGCAACATCGCCATGAACTCGGGCGGGGCGCATTGCCTGAAATACGGGGAGACCACAAACAACATCCTGGGCGTCACGCTGGTGCTGCTCGACGGCAACGTCGTCACCATCGGGGGCGACCACCTGGACGCGGACGGCCTCGACCTCCTCGGCATCGTGGTGGGATCGGAGGGGCAGCTCGGCATCGTCACGGAGGCGACCGTCCGGATCCTGCGCTCGGCGGAAGGCGCCCGGCCGGCGCTCCTCGGCTTCGCGACGCCGGAGGATGCCGGCGCCTGCGTGGCGGCGATCATCGGCGCGGGCCTCGTTCCGGTCGCCCTCGAATACATGGACCGGCTGGCGATCAAGATCACAGAGGAGTTCTCCGGGGCCGGCTACCCGCTGGACGCGGGCGCGATGCTGATCGTCGAGGTGGAGGGGTCGGATGCCGAGATCGACGAGCAGCTCGGGCGGATCGTCGCGATCGCGGAGCGCCACGCGGTCCTGACGGTCAGGGTCTCGCGATCCGAGGCCGAGAGCGCGGCGATCTGGAAGGGCCGCAAGGCCGCCTTCGGGGCGACGGGCCGCATCTCGGATTACATCTGCATGGACGGCACCATCCCGACCGGGCAGCTTCCCCACGTCCTGAGCCGCATCGACGCCATCGTGGCGCGCGAGGGGCTGGCCGTCGCCAACGTCTTCCACGCGGGCGACGGCAACCTCCACCCGCTCATCCTGTTCGACATCAACAAGCCGGGCGAGATGGAGAAGGCCGAGCGGGCCGGGGAGGACATCCTGAAGCTCTGCGTCGAGGTCGGCGGCTGCCTCACGGGCGAGCACGGCGTCGGCATCGAGAAGCGCGACCTGATGCCGTTCCAGTTCAGCCCCGCCGACCTCGCCCAGCAGATGCGGGTGCGGGCCGTGTTCGATCCCGCCTGGCTCCTGAACCCCGCCAAGGTGTTCCCGCTCGACGGGCGGCTCGCGGCATGAGGCGGGCCGCGCTCGTCCTCCTGGCGGCCGTCCTCCCGGCTCTCGGGGCGCGGGCCGAGGCCGGGTTCCGGCCGGAGGCGTTCTTCGCCGGCAGGACGCATTCGGACGGCGCCTTCGTGGACCGGGACGGCAGGCCCGAGAGCCGCTTCATGGGCGACACGAGCGGCCGGAGGGAGCGCGACGGCGCGACGGTCTTCGACCAGGTGATCCGCTTCGACGACGGGACGACCCGCAGCCGGCGCTGGCGCCTCGTGCGGACCGGGGATGCCGTCGAGGCCACCGCCACGGACGTGGACGGCGTGGCCCGCGGCCGCATCGCCGGACGCGAGCTCCGACTCGACTATACGGTCCGGACCGATCCCGCGAACCCGCTGCTCGACGTCGATTTCGAGCAGCATCTCACCCTCGAACCCGGCGGCCGCGCCGTCTCCAACCTGTCGATCATCCGCAAGTTCGGCTTCACGCTCCGGGAGGTGCGGGAGCGCTTCGTGAAGGTGGGACCGGGCGGAAGGAGCTCGCGATGACCAAGCAGGAGATCGAGGCGGTGTTCGCCCGGGTGAGGACCTGGCCCGAGGACCGGCAGGCCTATGCCGCGTTCGTTCTGCTGGATCTCGAGCAGGAGGAGAAGGACGGCTACGAGCTCACGGAAGACGACCTCGCGGCCCTCGATGAGGCGGAGGCCGAGATCGAGCGCGGGGACGTCGCTTCCGACGAGGAGGTCCGCGCCGTCTTCGACCGGTTCCGTCGCTAGATGCGGGTCACGCTCGGTCCGGCCGCCTTGCGGGACGTAGGCCGGATCGCCGAACGTCTCCGGGAGGAGAGCGTCAGGGCGTCGCCGGACTTCATCGACGCGCTGGAGGTCTTGCTGGGCCACATCGCCGAGTTTCCGGATTCGGGCAAACCGACGAACAAGGGACGGCATCGGTCCTTGCGCGTTCGCGGCTTCCCGTACCTCGTGTTCTACCGGCGGCTCGGGGCGAACGAGGTCCGGATCCTCCGCGTGCGTCATGGGCGTCGCCGACCCCTGCCCTCATGACGGACCTGCATCCCACTTCCGAAGCAGAAGCCTGCGAGGCCGTCGCCGCCGCGGCGGCCGCCGGGGCCGCGCTGTCGCTCGTCGGGGGCGACACGAAGGCCGGGATCGGGCGGCCTCCGCAGACGGAGCGGACGCTGTCGTCGCGCGGCCTCGCCGGCATCACCCTCCACGAGCCGGCGGAGCTCGTCGTCTCGGCACGGGCCGGGACGCCGCTCGCGGATGTCGAGCGGACGCTCGCCGCCGCCGGCCAGCATCTCACCTTCGAGCCGGCCGACCTTTGTCCGCTCCTCGGATCCCGGGGCGAGCCGACGATCGGGGCGGTCGCGGCCGCCAACAATTCGGGGCCGCGCCGCATCCAGGCCGGGGCCGCGCGGGACAGCCTCGTCGGCATCCGGTTCGTGAACGGACGCGGCGAGGCGATCAAATCCGGCGGTCGCGTCATGAAGAACGTGACGGGGCTCGACCTCGTGAAGCTGCTCGCCGGCTCCTGGGGCACCCTCGGCTTCCTCACCGAGGTGACGTTCAAGGTCCTGCCGCGTCCCGAGCGGGCCGCGACTCTCGTGCTGCGCGGCCTGGACGAGCCGGCGGCCGCAACCGCGATGTCGGCCGCGCTCGGCTCGCCGTTCGACGTGACGGGCGCGGCGCATCTTCCGCCGGATCTCGCCGCCGCCGGGGCCGGCACGATGATCCGGCTCGAGGGCTTCGGCCCGTCAGTGGATTACCGGATCGGCGAACTCCGCCGGATGTTCCGAGGGATGGAATGCGACGTCCTGGACGGCGAGGCGGGCGGCGCGATCTGGCGAGGAATCCGGGACGTCACGGCTTTCGTCGGCACGGACGAGGCCGTGTGGCGGGTCTCGACGGCGCCGACGCGCGGACATCTCCTGACGGCGCTCGTGTCGCGGGAGCTGCCCGCGCGCTGGTTCTACGATTGGGGAGGCGGCCTCGTGT
>CALMTJ010000063.1 GCA_937872715.1 uncultured Methylobacteriaceae bacterium | reverse complement strand
CCCGGATACAGCGGCCCACGACCCTGTGCCTCATCGGCAGCACGCCGCTCATCCATCTCGGCCTGCACTCGCGCCAGACGGAGGACATCGACGTCTGGGACAAGGCGTCCGACTACGACGCGGGAGAGCTCGAGGGGGCCTGCCGCGCCGTCGGCCTCCTGTTCGACCCGAGGGGCGACGTGAAGCAGGGCGAGGTCTATCTCCAGATCGTCCGGCCCGGACCCGTTTCGCTGCCCAAGAGCTTCCAACTGGACATCGTGGCGCGCTACGGCAAACTGACCATCGCGATGCCGAGCCCCGCGATCGTGGCAGGGTCGAAGCTCACGCGGGCGAACGAGAGCGACATCGCCGACATCGCCTGGCTGATGAGCCACTGCGCGTTGCAGCTGTCGGAGATCCGGGCGGCGATCAAGCAGTTCCCGAACGCCCGCGATCGGGAGACCGCGCTCGAGAACATGGTGCTGGTGGGACTCGTGGCCAGATGAAAGAGACGCGCTCCCGCCGCGACCTCTACGTCGAAGGGCTCGATGCCCTCCTGGGCGGCCGGATGGCGGCCGTCGCCGTCGCACGCGATTGGGAACTGCTGGCCGAGATCGCGCGCCTCGCGCGATCGGACGCGCCGGTCGCGCTGGCCATGACGGATCCGGCGCTGTTCGAACGCTGGCGCCGGGCCGTGACGCGCTTCCACCAGGGCGGCTGGACGCAGATGACGCCGGATCGGGTCGCGGAGGTCGCGGCCGCGGCCGAGCGTAGCGGAGCCGAGGCTCCGGCGGAGTTCGCGGCGGGAGATCGCTGATGCAGACCACCTTCTCGCCGGCCCAGCTCGCCGACCCTCACATGGCGGCGTCCGAGAAGATCCTGCGCACCTGCGTGCATTGCGGGTTCTGCACGGCGACCTGCCCGACCTACCTCCTCCTCGGCGACGAGCTCGACAGCCCGCGGGGCCGCATCTACCTCATCAAGGACATGCTGGAGGGCGGCAAGGCCGCGACCGCGCAGGTGGTCCGGCACATCGACCGCTGCCTATCCTGCCTGTCCTGCATGACGACCTGCCCGTCCGGGGTGCATTACATGCACCTGATCGATCACGCCCGATCGCATGTGGAGCGGACCTTCCGGCGGCCTCTCCACGACCGCGTCCTCCGGGCGATCCTGGCGAACGTGCTGCCCTATCCCGGCCGGTTCCGGCTCGCCATGCGGTTCGCGGCGCTCGGACGCCCCTTGCGGCCGCTGCTTTCCCGGATCCCCGGGATGGGAAACCGTCTCGCGGCCATGCTGGACCTCGCGCCCCCATCCCTGCCGGACGGCCGCACCTCGCAGCCGACGGCTCCGGTCACCGGCGCCCGGCGCGGCCGCGTGGCCATGCTGGAGGGCTGCGCGCAATCCGTGCTGGCGCCCCGTTACAACGCGGCGGCGATCCGCCTGCTGACGCGCCACGGGATCGAGGTCGTCCAGGCCGGGGAGGGGTGCTGCGGAGCCCTCGTCCACCACATGGGACGCGACGATCAGGCGAGGAGGCTCGCCCGGCTGGCGATCGACGCCTGGAGCGTCGAGCTCGACCGCGGCCTCGACGCGATCCTCGTCACGGCGTCCGGCTGCGGCACGACCATCAAGGATTACGGCTTCATGTTCAGGGACGAGCCCGCCTACGCGGCGAAGGCCGCCCGCGTCTCGGCCGCCGCCCGCGACGTCACGGAATACGTCCTGTCGCTCGGCCTCCCGGGACGGGCCAGGGGGGAGACGGAACTCGTCGTCGCCTACCATTCCGCCTGCTCGATGCAGCACGGCCAGCAGATCCGGACGGAGCCGAAGACGCTCCTGAAACAGGCCGGGTTCACGGTGAAGGACGTGCCCGAAGGCCATATCTGCTGCGGCTCGGCCGGCACCTACAACCTCCTCCAGCCGGAGATCGCGGCGCGTCTTCGCGCCCGCAAGGTCGCGAATATCGAGCGCCTCCGGCCGGATGTGATCGCGACCGGCAATATCGGCTGCATCACCCAGATCGGCGCCGGGACCGGCATCCCGATCGTGCACACGGTCGAGCTCCTCGACTGGGCGACGGGCGGACCCGTCCCGGCCCCGCTCGCCGGCCACGAGGCTGCGCGCCCGCTCCCCGCCCGGGAGGCCGCCGCGTAGGGGACGGGCCGTCGAGCCCGGGAGGCCGGATGGAGCCGATCTCGTTCATCGATGCCGGCCTGGCGCGGCTCGAAGCGGCCCTCGCGTGGCTCGCCGCCAACGTCGTCACGTCCGCGAACCTGGTCCAGCTCCCGGCCGTGGCGCTGACCGGTGTCGCGGCGTGGTTCGTCGCGCGGCCGCTGCGGATCCGGCTCGCCCGGTACGTGAGGACGGCCGGCGATCTCACCCCCGCGACGTGGCTCGGCGCGAGACGGGGCGCGCTCGCCGACCGGCTGCCGCCGCTTCTCATGCCCGCCCTGTGGACCTTCGGCCTCTGGGTCGCCCTGGCGATCGCGGATCGGTTCGACTGGCCTTCGGACGTGACCCGGATCGCCGCGAACCTCCTCCTCGCCTGGCTCTGCATCCGGCTCGTGGCCGAGTTCGTGCCGCATGGGGGGCTCGCCCGCATGGCCGCCTTCGCGGCCTGGACGCTCGCGGCGCTGAACATCCTCCACCTGCTCGGGCCGCTCTCGGAGGCGCTGGACGGGATCGCGGTCACGGTCGGTGCCGCCCGGGTGAGCGCGCTGACCCTCATCCGCGGCGCGGTCTCGCTCGCGGTGCTCCTCTGGGCGGCGACGCTGACGGGTCGAATCGTCCAGCAGCGGGTGCTGCGCCACTCGGACCTCTCGCCCCGCGCCCAGGTTCTCTTCGCGAAGCTCCTGAAGATCGGCCTGATCGGGCTCGCCTTCGTCCTGGCCCTGACCAGCGTCGGGCTCGACCTGTCCGCCTTCGCGCTCCTCACCGGCGCGGTGGGCGTCGGGGTCGGGCTCGGGCTGCAGAAGACCGTGTCGAACCTGTTCAGCGGCATCGTCCTCCTGCTCGACCGCTCCATCAAGCCGGGCGACGTGATCGAGGTCGGCGGCACCTATGGCTGGGTCTCGGCGCTCGGCGCGCGCTACATCTCCGTCGAGACGCGCGACGGGACCGAGTACCTGATCCCGAACGAGGACATCATCACGCAGCGGGTGCTGAACTGGTCGCACAAGAGCGAGCGCGTGCGCCTCAAGGTGGAGGTCCGGGCGCCGCTCGACAGCGACCTCGACCGCGTCCTCACCCTGATGAAGGAGGCGGCCAGGACCTCGCCCCGCATCCTGCCGGCCCCGGCGCCGACCGCCCTTCTCATGGCCTTCGGGGAAAGCGCCTTCGAGCTCCAGCTTCGGTTCTGGATCGCGGACGCCCATAACGGCGTGCAGAACGTGAAGGGGGAGGTGCTCCTGGCGATCTGGCGCGCGTTCCGGGAGGCGGGCATCGCCATGCCGGTGCCGCGGCGCGAGGTGGTCGTGACGCGGGGCGACCTGCCCGGGTTCGGGGAGGCCGGGGGGCCCGGGCCGCACACGGAATCTCGCCCGTCGACTTGACCGGCCCCTCGTGATCGCTTTCGATGGCATCAAAGCTGCTATCGACGATCGCCTGCCGTCCGCAGCCACCGGCCTCCGGCCGGTGCAATCAACAAGAGGCAAGACAGAGTGGAGATCATCCGATCATGAAGTCGACCATCGCTTCCCTGGCTCTCGGGATCGGGGTGAGCCTCGCCGGCGCAGGCCTGCTCGCGACGGGCGCGTCGGCCCAGGCGACGCTCGCGAACATCAAGCAGAAGGGCTACCTGCAATGCGGCGCCAATACCGGCCTCGCCGGGTTCGGCGTGCCCGACGCTCAGGGCAACTGGACCGGCTTCGACGTCGATTACTGCCGGGCCGTCGCGGCCGCGATCTTCGGCGACGCGACGAAGGTGCGGTTCACGCCGCTGGCCGCCAAGGATCGTTTCACCGCCCTGCAATCGGGCGAAGTCGACATCCTCGTGCGGAACACGACCGTCACTATGTCGCGCGACACCTCGCTCGGGCTGCATTTCACGGGTGTGAACTACTATGACGGGCAGGGCTTCATGGTCCGCAAGAAGCTCGGCGTCTCGTCAGCGAAGGAGCTGAACGGCGCCTCGATCTGCACGCAGCAGGGCACGACGACCGAGCTGAACCTCGCGGACTTCTTCCGCGCGAACAACCTCAAATACGAGGTCGTCGCGTTCGCCTCGTCCGACGAGACCTTCAAGGCCTATGACACGGGCCGGTGCGATGCCTTCACGACGGACGCGTCCGGCCTCTATTCGGAGCGGCTGCGCGCCTCGTCTCCGGACGACCACATCGTCCTGCCCGAGATCATCTCCAAGGAGCCGCTCGGCCCGGGCGTGAAGAAGGGGGACGGCCAATGGGCCGACATCGTCACCTGGGTCGGCTACGCGCTGGTGAACGCCGAGGAGCTCGGCGTGACGAAGGCGAATGTCGACGGGATGATGAAATCCGACAATCCCGAGATCAAGCGTCTTCTCGGCGTCGAGGGTTCGTTCGGCGAGGGCATCGGCCTGACGAAGGATTGGGCGGTCAAGATCATCAAGGGCGTCGGCAATTACGGGGAGATCTTCGAGCGCAACATCGGCGAAGGCTCCCGCCTGAAGATCAAGCGCGGCCTCAACGCGCTCTGGTCGAAGGGCGGCATCCAGTACGCTCCCCCGATCCGCTGACCTGACCGGTCGGGAGCGGGTTCCTCCGCTCCCGACCGCTTCAGGCCCGGCCCTTGCTTCGAGCGGCCGGCGGATGCGAGCCTTCCAAGTCCCGGCGGAGTTACGGCTTGTCCACCATCGCGCGTTCCGCACCTCCGGCGAGAGCCTCGCTGATCAACGACCCCAAGATCAGGGGCATCGCCTACCAGGTCGTCCTGGTGGCCGTCGTGGTCGGCCTGATCTGGATCGCGGCCGCGAACGCGATCGACAATCTCCGGGCCGCGAAGATCGCGTCGGGCTTCGCCTTCCTCGACTCGACGTCCGGCTTCGACGTCGGCCAGACGCTGATCCCGTATTCGGCCACCTCGACCTACGGCGCGGCCTTCTTCGTCGGGCTCCTCAACACCCTGCTGGTCGCCGGTATCGGGATCGTGCTGGCCACGTCGCTCGGCTTCATCATCGGCGTCGCGCGGCTCTCGCCGAACTGGATCGTCGCCCGGGTGGCGACCGTCTACGTGGAGA
>CALMTJ010000062.1 GCA_937872715.1 uncultured Methylobacteriaceae bacterium | reverse complement strand
CCGGACTGTACTACCCGGCCGGCTCGCTCCGCGCCCGTCACTGCGTGGCGGGCCGGCGGATGCTGTACGGGTATTGCGCGTCCCGAGGGGTGCCGCACAAGACCTGCGGCAAGCTCGTCGTGGCGACGAGCGAACTCGAACGCGAGAAGATCCACGGCATCTTCCAGCAGGGCCGGAGCAACGGCGTCGAGGACCTGCACCTTCTGGACGGCCCGGACGCCCGCAAGCTCGAACCGAGCCTGTCCTGCGTGGCCGCCCTCCTGTCCGGCACGACCGGCATCGTCGACAGCCACGCCCTCATGCTGGCGCTCCAGGGCGAGATCGAGGATGCCGGCGGGGTCGTCGCCTTCCATTCGCGGATCGAGAGGCTGTCCCGCACCCGGCTCGGCTGGGAGATAAGCTACGGCGGCGCGGAATCCGGCACCATGGTGGCGGATGCCGTCGTGAACGCGGCCGGGCTCGGCGCGCAGGCGCTCGCGGCCGCCACGGAGGGCTTCCCGCCCGAGCGGGTGCCCCGCCTCGTCCTCGCCAAAGGCAATTATTTCGGCTGCACCGGCCGGCAAGCCTTCCGCCGGCTGATCTACCCGGCGCCCGTGGATGGCGGGCTCGGCACGCACCTCACGATCGACCTCGCCGGACGGGTGCGGTTCGGCCCGGATGTCGAGTGGGTGGACGAGATCGACTACCGGGTCGATCCCGCGAGGTCGGCCGCCTTCTACGGGGCGATCCGGCGCTACTGGCCAGGACTCCCGGACGGCGCCCTCGTTCCGGATTACGCGGGGATCCGGCCGAAGCTGACCGGGCCGGGCGAGAAGCCGGCCGATTTCGTCGTCGACGGGCCGGCCGAGCACGGTCTCCCCGGCCTCGTATGCCTCTTCGGCATCGAGAGCCCAGGCCTCACCTCGGCGCTGTCCATCGCGGCGGAGGTCGCCGCGATCCTGGCGGCCTAAGGGGAGCGTAGTCAGGAGGCGCCCGGCACCCGCCCGTCATGGAGGAAGCGCTCCACGATCTCTCGCCTCGGCATAGGCGCGACGGCACCGTAGCCGAGCGTCTTCAGGGCCGCCGCGGCGTTGCCGTATTCCGCGGCCCGGAACGGGTCGCCGGTGCGGAGCCATTCCGTCAGGAACGCGCCTCCGAACGTGTCGCCGGCGCCGGAAGCGTCCCGGGCGTCGACCTTGCGGGTCGGGATCACGCGGCGGTCGTCGGGCGTCGCGACGAGGACGCCGTCCTTCCCCATGGTCATCGCGACGACGGTCGGGCCGAGCGCCAGGAACCAGTCGGCGATCTCGTCCGGGCCGTCGAGCCCCGTCAGCTGCCGGGCGTCGTCGAGCCCGGGCCGGGCGACGTCCGCGAGCCGGAGCGCCGCCCCGATCGTCGCGCGGGCGCGGTCGAGCGGCCAGAGGGCGAGGCGCAGGTTCGTGTCGTAGCAGACGACGCGTCCCGCCCCCTTCGCGTGCCGGATCGCGGCGAAGACCGCGTCCGCGCAGGAGGCGGAGATCGCCTGGCTGATGCCCGAGACGTGCAGGACCCTCGCGCCGGCGATCAGGTCGACGGGAAGGTCCTCGGGCCGGACGAGGCTCGCGGCGGAGCCCGCCCGGAAATAGCTGAAGACGTGCCCGTCCGGCCAGTAGCTGATGAAGTAGATTCCGGTCCGGGCGCCCGCCCGCACCGTCACGGCGGATCGGTCGATGCCCTCCCGATCCCAGAGGTCGAGGAATCCCTGCCCGAAGGCGTCGTCGCCGAGATGGGTGAAATAGCCGACCCGCGCGCCCGACCTCGCCGCCGCGACGGCGACGTTGGACGTGTCCCCGCCATGGCCAGGAAGGTAGAGCCGCTCGCCCGCGCGATCGATCTCGGCCAGCTCCATCAGTGGCTCGCCGATGGCCAGGATGTCGAGCTCGGCCGTCATGCGTCGCCCTTCGGCAGCGCGTCGGGCAGGTCGCCGCCCAGCGCCAGCACCTTGCCGGGGTTCAGGATGTTGTGGGGGTCGAGCGCACGCTTCAGCGTGTGCATCAGCTCGAGCGCCACCGGGTCCTTGTAATGGGCGAGCTCGTCGCGCTTGATGAGCCCGATCCCGTGCTCGGCCGAGATCGAGCCGCCCATCCGGCCCACGATGGCGTGCACGATCGCGTTGAACTCCCCCCAGCGCGCGAGGAAGGCGGCCTTGTCCATCCCGAGGGGCTGCGACAGGTTGAAGTGGATGTTGCCGTCGCCGAAATGGCCGAAGGGGCAGACGCGCAGCCCGGGCATCGCGGCCTCGCAGGCGGCAGAGGCCTCCGCGATGAAATCCGCCACGCGCGACACCGGCACCGCCACGTCGTGCTTGATCGAGCCCCCTTCGAGCCGCTGCGTGTCGGACAGGCGCTCGCGCAGGACCCACAGCGCGTCGCGCTGCGCGCCGGAGGCCGCGACGGTCGCGTCCTCCACCAATCCGTCCTCGAATGCCGCGCCCAGTGCCTCTTCGAGCGCGGCTCCGAGATCGGCCTCGGGGTTCGGCGAGGCGAGCTCGACCAGCGCGTAGGAGGCGTGCTCGCCCGCGAGCGGCCGCACGACGCCGTCCACGTGCCTCAGCACGATGTCGAGGGCGAAGGCCGGCATGTATTCGAAGGCGGTGAGCTGCTCGCCGAGGCCGGCCCGGAGCCGCTCGAAGAGCCGGAGCGCGGCATGCGGCGACGGCAGGCCGACGAAGGCGGTTCCGCGCGCCCGGACGCCCGGGAACAGCTTGAGCACGGCCGCCGTGATGATGCCGAGCGTGCCCTCCGACCCCATGAAGAGATGCTTCAGGTCGTAGCCCGTATTGTCCTTGCGGAGGGCGGAGAGCCCGTTCCAGATCCGGCCGTCCGCCAGCACCACCTCGAGCCCGAGCACGAGCTCGCGGGCGTTGCCGTAACGCAGCACGGCCGTGCCGCCCGCGTTGGTCGCGAGGTTGCCGCCGATCCGGCAGGAGCCTTCCGACGGCAAGGACAGCGGGAACAGGAGCCCGGCCTCCGCGGCCGCCTTCTGCACGTCGAGCAGCACGCATCCCGCCTCGACGATCATCGTGGCGCTGACGGAATCGACCTCGCGGACGCGGTTCATCCGGGCGAGGGACAGGACCACGCCGCCGTAGGGCACGCCGCCGCCGACGAGCCCGGTATGGCCGCC
>CALMTJ010000061.1 GCA_937872715.1 uncultured Methylobacteriaceae bacterium | reverse complement strand
CCGCCGACGCGCCCGACCGCACCTTCGTGGCGAAGCGCGACCGGGGCGGGGATTGGGTGCACCTGACCTATGGCGGCGCGCTCGCCCGCGCCGAACGGCTCGGAGGCGCGCTCCTGGCCCGCGGGCTCACGGCCGAGCGCCCGCTCGTCATCCTGTCCGGGAACGACGCCGACCACGCGGCGCTGGCGCTCGCCGCCATGCATGTCGGGATCCCGTACGGACCCGTGTCGCCCGCCTATTCGACTGTCGGTGGCGGCTACGACCGGCTGCGCGACATCCTCCGGCTGCTCACGCCGGGCCTCGTCTACGCGGCCGACGCCGCCGTGTTCGGTCCCGCCCTCGCGGCCGTCCTGCCGGAGGATGTGGCGATCGTCACGTCGGACGGAGCGCCCGCCGGGGGGCGCCCCACGCTGGCGCTCGGCGCCCTCGAAGCCGGACGCGTCGACCGGGACGCCGTCGCCCGGGCCAATGCCGCCGTCGGCCCCGAGACGATCGCCAAGTTCCTGTTCACCTCCGGCTCGACCGGCCTGCCGAAGGCGGTGATCACCACCCACCGCATGCTGTGCGCCAACGGGGCGCAGCTCCGCGCGAGCTTCCCCTTCCTCGGCGACGAACCGCCCGTGCTCGTGGACTGGCTGCCGTGGCATCACGTCTTCGGCGGGAGCCACAATTTCGGGATCGCGCTGTTCAACGGCGGCTCGCTCTTCATCGACGACGGCCGGCCGGTTCCGGCCGGCATCGGCGAAACGGTCCGCAACCTCCGCGAGATCTCGCCATCCGCCTATTTCACCGTGCCGAAGGGCTACGAATCGCTCCTCCCGCACCTGCGCGACGATCCGGTCGTCCGAGAGAGCTTCTACCGGCGGCTCGGGATGACCTTCTTCGCCGCAGCGGGACTGCCGCAGCCGATCTGGGACGCGTTCGACGCGGTCTCCGTCGCGCAGACCGGCGGGCGCATCGCCATGCTGACCGGGCTCGGCGCGACGGAAAGCGCGCCCTTCGCGCTCGTGTGCCGGCCGGACCAGTGCCGGTCCGGCCGTGTCGGCCTCCCGGCCCGCGGGGTCGAGCTGAAGCTCGCACCCGTCGCGGAGAAGCTGGAGGCGCGGGTCAAGGGTCCGAACATCACGCCGGGATACTGGCGGAACGAGGCCTTGACGGCCGCCGCCTACGACGACGAGGGCTATTACAGGTTCGGCGACGCCCTCCTCTTCGTCGATCCGGACGAGCCCGAGATTGGGCTCTATTTCGACGGGCGGCTGAACGAGGATTTCAAGCTGACGAGCGGCGTGTGGGTGAGCGTAGGCCCGATGCGGGCGGCGTTCCTCGACGCGGCGGCCCCCCTCGCCCGCGACGTCGCGATAGCCGGGGAGAACCGGGACGACATCGCGGTCCTCGTCGTGCCGGACATCGAGGAATGCCGCGGCCTCGCGCCGCACCTTCCGGCCGATGCCGAGCCTGCGCTCGTGCTCGCGGAGCCGGCCGTACGGGACGCTTTCTCCCGCGTGCTGGCGGAACTGGCGGAGCGCTCGACCGGCTCCTCCAACCGCATCATGCGGGCGATCCTTATGGATACGCCGCCCTCGATGGATCTGAACGAGATCACCGACAAGGGCTCGATCAACCAGCGCACCATGCTTCGCAACCGTCCGTCGCTCGTCGAGGAACTCTATGCCGAACCCCGTCCCGGACGCGTCATCGCCGCCCGCGCCTGAAGGCGTCTCCAACGCCCGCCCGATCACGATCGAATGGGGCCATTGCGACCCGGCCGGCATCGTCTTCAATCCACGCTTCTTCGAGTTCTTCGATTGGTCGACCGCCGTTCTCGTGGAGGCCGCGCTCGGCCTCGATAAGGCCGGCATGATGGCCGCCTACGGCATGGCCGGCCTGCCGGTCGTCGACACGGGCGCGCGCTTCCTGTCGCCCTGTCGCTTCGGCGACCGCGTCGACATCCTGTCGACCGTGCTCGACGTGAAGCGTTCGAGCTTCCGGGTCCGCCATCGACTGTCCCGCGGCGGGACGCTCTGCGTCGAAGGCCATGAGACGCGCGTCTGGACGGCCCGCGATCCTGCTGATTCGGCCCGTCTCAGATCGAAGCCCATCCCGGATGACGTCGTCGCCCGATTGCTCGTCCGCTCTTGACCGAGTTCATCGGCCTCCGGTCGCCGCCGCGAGATCAACGTCCGCCGATTTGCACAGAAGACGCAGCTCCTTTTCGGTGAAAGCGTCGATGTCCTTGCCAATTTTCTTCGCGAACGGGACTTGTGTTTGACGGCCATCCTCATTTAAGGCTGACCCATCGGTATTGCTTACCCTTACTCGGATGTCGTCGGCAATTCGGCGGCGCCTCAAGCAACGAGAGTATCACGACATGGATTCATCTCCCGACATTGCCGTGCAGGAATTGGTCGAGCTTACGAGCGACATCGTTTCGGCCTATGTCGCCAACAACAAGATCTCCATGGGCGAGTTGCCGGAGGTCATCTCCGCCGTCCACTCCGCCCTGCGCGGGCTCGACGAGAAGAAGCAGCCCGAGCCCGAGAAGCTGACGCCCATCGTGCCGATCAAGAAGACGATCACGCCCGATTTCCTGATCAGCCTGGAAGACGGCCGCAAGTACAAGTCGCTGAAGCGCCACCTGTCCGGCCGCGGCCTGACGCCGGCGGATTACCGCGAGAAGTGGGGCCTCGCACGCGATTACCCGATGGTCGCCCCGAACTACGCGAAGCAGCGTTCGGACCTCGCCAAGGCGCTGGGCCTCGGCCAGCAGCGCCGCAAGAAGGCCGATGACAAGCCGGCCGAGAGCGCCGCGGCGGCGCCGAAGCGGCGTGGCCGACCGAGGAACGTGGCGGCGGATGCGGCCTGACCTTCGGGTCCGGAGGTCGCGGCGGACGTCCGGCGACCTCCTCGCAAACGGGGCATGACGCGATTATCTTCGCGTCATGAAGCTGTCCGTCCTCGATCTCTCCTTCGTCGTGTCCGGGTCGCCGCCGAGCGCGGCCCTGCGGGCGTCGATCGATCTGGCGCGCCATTGCGACCGCCTCGGCTACGAGCGCTACTGGCTCGCCGAGCACCACAGCCTCCCGTCCGTCGCCTCGCCTGCGCCCGAGATCATGATCGGGCAGATCGCGGCCGTGACGAGCCGCATGCGGGTCGGGTCCGGCGGCATCATGCTGCCGAACCATGCGCCGCGGGCCGTCGCGGAGCGCTTCCGCATGCTGGAAGCCCTGTTCCCCGGCCGTATCGATCTCGGGCTCGGGCGCGCACCCGGCACGGACGGCGTGACCGCGATGGCGCTGCGCCGCCACCACGAGCAGCGCGGCGGCGACGAGTTCCTGGAGCGGCTGCAGGAGCTCGTGCTGTGGGATACGGGCGGCTTTCCGGCCGGGCATCCTTTCGCGAGGGTCGCCGCCATGCCGTCCGACGTGCGGCTGCCTCCCATCTTCCTCCTCGGCTCGTCCGGCTACTCGGCCCGGCTCGCCGCGCAGGTCGGGATGGGCTTCGCCTTCGCGCATCATTTCGCCAGCCACGACGCGGACGACGCCATGCTGGCCTACCGGCGCGGCTTCACCCCTTCCGCCAGGCTCGAGAAGCCGCACGCGATCCTGGCGGTCTCCGCCATCGCGGCCGACACGTCCCCCGAGGCCGAGCGTCTCGCCTCCAGCCAGGACCTGTCGTGGCTGCGCCGCGAGCGCGGCGAGTTCGGCCCGCTGCCGAGCCCGGAGGAGGCCGCGGCGTTCGCCTATTCGGATCAGGACCGGGAGCGCGTGCGGCGCAACCGGGCGCGCATGTTCGTCGGAACGCCCGGGACGGTCGGCGACCGCCTCGGGACCTTCGCGCGAGCGCTCGAGGCGGACGAGATCATGATCACCTCCGCGATCCATGACCACGCCGCCCGCAGGCGCTCCTACGAGCTCCTGTCGTCGGCGTTCGGCAGCCCGCGAGCGGCCGAGGCCGCCTGATTGCCGTCACACGGCTGTCACGTCGGCGTGATATAGCCGTCATACGATAGGGCCGGCCTCGCGCCGGGTTGGAGCATCGGATGCCGGGGAAAGCCAAGCTGCCTAAGACGATCGCGGGCCTGAAGGTCCCGAAGGCGTTCCGCAACGCCGGATGGCTGGATTCGCTGGTCGGCTCGCCCGAAGGACGCGAGTTGCTGGCCGAAGCCCTGCTGAAGGCGGCGGAAGCAGCCGCGGCCGTCCTGACCCAGCGCGCTACGGATTCGGATGAGGCGGTTTCGGACGAAGCCGGGACGGACGTGCCCGGCGGAGATGCCGCTCCGGACGAGGAGGAGGCGCCCGCTTCCGCGCCTCGGCCGCGCGCGCGGCGTCGTTCCCGTCGCGGAGCCGAGGCTCCGACTGAGGGCGAGGATCAGACGGCCGCGCCGTCCGCCGAGACCTGAGCTGCGCCCTTCGTCCTGACGGACATCGCGTTGCCACGCCACACGATGTCCTCCGCCACCCAGGCGTAGAGCCACATCGGCACGAGCAGGATGTCCCGCACGACGAATCCGGCGACGAGCCGCGGGGAGAGCTGCCAGCCCTTGGAGCGCGCCAGCACCACCTCCGGCCCGTACCAGAGGAGCGCAACGGCGCCGACGGCCAGGGCGGCGCTCCAGCCGTAGGAGGATGCCGCGTAGGCGGCACCCGCCATCGGCAGGGTTGCGCCGGTGAACAGTTCGGGCGCGAAGAAAAGCGGGAAGGTGACGCGACGGAGCCGCGCCCAGCGGAGCTGGCGGGACCAGACCTCGGCCGCGGTCCGTCGCCCGAGCGGCTGCTCGAACGGCGAATCGACGAGATGCACGTGCAGTCCCGCCCGCCGCACGAGCTTGGTCGAGGCCGCATCCTCGGCGATCTCCGCCGCGAGGGCCCGGATTCCGCCGCGGCTGTCCAGCACCTCCCGGCGCCAGAGCATGCTCTTTCCCTGGGCGAAGCCGAAGCCGAGCGCCTCCCCGGCATATTGCCACCGGGCCTGGAGAGTGTTGAGGAACGCGCATTCCAGCTCCGCCCAGACGTTCTCCGGCCGCGAGCCGACCGGCGTCGAGCAGACGAGGCCCGTATCCGCCCGGAACGAGGCGAGGAGCCGCTGCACGTAATCGACCGGCATCAGGACGTTCGAATCCGCCAGGATGATCCAGTCGTGGATGGCGGCGTCCCAGCCGCGAACGCAATTGTTGAGCTTCGGATTGTCGCTGACGGGTTCGTCGCCGATCACGATCCTGGACGGAACCTGCGGGTTCTCGGCGATGGCGCGCTCCACGAGCGGGATGACCGGGTCGCTCGCCCGGTCGACGCAATAGACGATCTCGTAGGCCGGGTAATCGATCCGGTACGCCGCCCGCAGCGTTTCCTCGCTGAACTGCTCGATCCCGCAGACCGGACGGACGATGGACACGGCCGGCGCCCCTGCCGGCACCGGTACCGCCGCCCGCCGGCCCTTGATGCGGAACGTGGCGATGACCAGGCTGAGCAGGTTCGCCGCGACCGCCGTGCAGGCCAGCACGCCGACCCAGAACGCCACATCCATCAGGATCTCCACCCGGCCATGCCGGCACCTCCGCGCCGCGATGGCCGCAGATGCCATTAGCGGGAGCGCGAGCGGGCTGTCGAGCACGCCGGGCGGCCGACCCGCGCGGCCGGTGCCGTCCTCCGGCCGGCCGCACCTCCCGCCGGCGGCCCGGGTCAGTGCGCGAGATGCCCCTGCACGGCGGCCTCGTGGCGGGCGCCATTGCCGAGCGGCGGGTCCGGCACCCCGATGGCGATCGCCGGCCGCCCCTGCTCGTCCTTGAAGAACTCGATCCCCTGGGACAGCAGGACCTTGTGGAGAGCGAGAACGGAGCTGTCGCGGGTGGTGACGGCCGTCGAGCCGGCCTCGAAGCGGTTGATGGTCGCGACGGACACGTCCGAATGCTCCGCCAATTCCCGCACCGACCAGCGCAGGGCCCCGCGCGCGGCCCGGACCTGCGCGCCCGAGATGGCGGACGCGATCCCCCGGGGCCGCTGGGCCGCGCCCGCGGCCGAACCTCTCCCGTTCGCCCTCGGGGTCGCGTCGATCAGCACGCCGAGGAGACGCGAGGAACGGTCGACCGGACCGGGCACGCGGCCGCCGCGCGAGCGCAACACCTTGACGTCCCCGCCCGGCGTCGACAGCCGGAACTCGACCTCGAAGGGAAGGCCGTCGAGCAGGGCCTGCCGCCGCGCCTCCTCGACGGCCGCATGGTCGTCGGCCGGGATCCTGGCCTGCAACTCCCCGTAGGTCATCGCGCCCGCTCCGAGCAGTTGCCGGGAGGACGGCACCATCCAGACCCGGTCGGCCTGCTGGTCGTACTCCCAGAGCGCGACGCCCCCGAGCGTGGAGGCGAGCCGCATCCGCTCGCTCAGCTGATCCAGGGCGGCCCGTACGCGGTAATGATCGTCCATGGACCGGAACACGAAGATGACCTGAGAACCGAGCCGGAAGAGACGGTAGGACAGCCAGTGCTGCAGAGCGGGAACGTAGCGCTCTTCCTCGATGCGCCGGGCTCCTGCCCCGATCTCTCGGAACTCGTGCCGAAGCTGGTCGGCTTCCAGACCGGGGTGACGTTCCCATAGCGACGCGCCCGTCGGGATCTCTCCCAGCAGGTGGCGGCCCGCCTGGTTCAACCGCTCGATATCACCCCGCTCGTTCAGGATCGCCACGCCGTCGATGAGCATGTCCAGCCCCGACGAGACCAGGCCTTCAAGCTCGTCGAGCTTGCCGTCGCGCCGGTCCCGCTCCGTCACGTCGGTCAAGGCGCCCCAGCGACCCAACGCGGGACGATCGGGATCCAGGAAGTGGCCGAAGGAGAGCTCGCACCTGACGAGCACGCCCGTGTCGAACCGGGCGATCTCGAACGGCACAAGCGCAGACGGCGGCTCGGCTCCGGTGAGCAGAGCTGCCGCCCGTTCGCGGTGATCCGGCGAGACGGCCCTGAGGATGGCGGACACCGTCAGATCCTCGTCGGCAGCCATCCCGAGACAGGTCCGCACGGATCGCGATACCGCCAGATCGCGGGACGCGTCGACGATGCTCCAGGAGCCATGGTCGGCCGGCGCATCTGCCGTACGACAAAGCCGTTCCGGCGCCATCGAGTACTCGCGGAATGAAAACCGCGCGCTGACATCGTCCGCCTCCAGGTCGTGCGGGGCGAGCGAGACCAGCTTCACCGAACCGTCACGCCGGACGATCCTGAACAGCGCCTGCGGGGGCTGGTTGCCTCTCCGGGCAGAGATCGTGTCGGAGACGACTTGAACATCGTCGTCATGAACGAAAGACAGGAATTTATCCGTCGCGACTGTCCGGCATTCCACCTTCATCCCGAGAAAAAGAAGCAGGCTGACGGACAAGTAAATCTCGGACCCTCTGACCTGCAGCCACGCAATGGTAGAATCTGGCGCACTTCTCTGAGATAAATGTGTCATGAGATGGCCGCCGCCCCGATCTAAATGAGTATTTTAGAGGGATTGAGACGCGACACACCCCGAATGATGATTACATTGTGCTGATACAGATTTTAAGCAATGAACGGCGGATTCAGTGCGAACCGGAAAGATAGATTGTCTTATACTAACGTCTCGGGTTCGGAACAAGACAGTTCAGCAGGCAGGCACATAAGGTCGCACCAAAGCAGTCCGTCCGAAAGCGTACCGTAAGATCAGTCCCGATATCGGTGCTGCCGTCCCTTGCGATCCGCCACGCACCACTCGTCACCATCCCTCGAGAGGTCGGCCGGTCCGAGCCGCGCCTTGCCGTGCCCGCCCGGAATGTCGAGCACGTAGGTCGGCTGGCAGAGGCCCGAGACGTGGCCGCGCAGCGCCGCCGCCAGCGCCAGCCCGTCCGCGATGCCCGTGCGGAACCGCGCCGTGCCCGGCGCTAGGTCGCCGTGGTGCAGGTAGTACGGCTTGATTCGGCGCTCCACGAGAGCCCGCATCAAAGCCTCCAGCACCTCCGGCGCGTCGTTGACGCCGCGCAGCAGAACCGACTGGCTGAGAACCGGGATGCCGGCATCGACGAGGCGGGCACAGGCCTCTGTGGCCGCGCCGGTCAGCTCGCGCGGGTGATTGACGTGGAGCACGACCCACGTCGCCGCCACGCTCCCGCGGAGCGCCCGCACCAGGGCGGGCGTGACCCGGCCCGGATCGGCGACCGGCAGGCGCGTGTGGATGCGGACGACCTTCACGTGCCCGATCGCCGCGAGGTCCTGGAACAGTCGCGCGAGACGCCGCGGCGAGAGGACGAGCGGGTCGCCGCCGGACAGGATGACCTCCCAGATCTCGGGATGCGCCCTGACATAGTCCAGCGCCCCCCGGATCTCGCCCGCCGACAGCGCCTCCGCCCGTCCGACGCTCTCGCGCCGGAAGCAGAACCGGCAATACACCGCGCAAACGCTCACCGGCTTCAGCAGCACGCGGTCGGGATAGCGGTGCACGATCCCGGGGACGGGCGAATGCGCCGCGTCGCCGATCGGATCGGGCAGCTCCTCCGGCCGCGTCTCCAGTTCCGCGGGGTCGGGCAGGTATTGGAGGCCGATCGGGTCGGCCGCATCGGCCCCATCGATGATGGCCGAGAGGTCGGACGTGACCGCGACCGCGTAGCGTGCCGCCACCCGTTCGAGCGCCGCGAGGTCCTCGGATCGCGCAAGGCCGGCCTCGACGAGGGCGCGAGGCGAGCGCAGCGTCACGGCCCGACCGGATCGGCGACAGGGGTCCAGATCACGTCGGCGACGTCCTCGGCCCCGAGCGCCAGCATGACGAGGCGGTCGAGCCCGAGCGCCACGCCGGAGGCGGGCGGCATATCGGCGAGGGCGAGCAGGAAGTCCTCGTCCAAGGGGTAGCGCTCCCCGTAGACCCTTTCCTTCTCGGTCATCGCCGCCTCGAAACGGCGCCGCTGCTCGTCCGGGTCGGTCAGCTCGCCGAACCCGTTCGCGAGTTCGACCCCGCACACGTAGAGCTCGAACCGCTCGGCCACGCGCGGATCGTCCTCGGTCGGCACCGCGAGCGCCGCCTCCGGCAGGGGGTAGCGATCGAGCAGGATCGGCCTGCCGTCCCCGAGCCGCGGCTCGATCCGCTCGACCAGCACGCGGCTGAACATGTCGGACCAGGTGTCGTCCGCGGCCGTCCTGATGCCGGAGGCGGCGCAGGCTGCGGCCAGGGCGGCCGGATCGCCCTGGCCGTCCGGGACGGTCGGCAGGAGGTCGATCCCGGCATGTCGGGCAAAGGCGTCGGCGACCGAGAGCCGTTCCGGGCGGGCGGTGAGGTCGCAGCGGCGGCCGCGGAACTCCGCTTCGGTCCGGCCCGCGACTTCGGCCGCGAGCCGCAGGAGATCGCCCGCATCCTGCATCACGAGGTCATAGGGCGCGTCCGCCCGGTACCATTCCAGCATGGTGAATTCCGGGTGGTGGAGGGGGCCGCGCTCCCGGTTCCGGAAGACGTGGCCGAGCGAGAAGATGCGCTCCTCGCCTGCGGCCAGCACCTTCTTCATCGCGAGTTCGGGCGAGGTATGGAGGTGCAGGTCCCCGCGCCTGCCGTCCGTCGCGACGGCCTCCGTCGCGAAGGCATGCAGATGCGTCTCGTTCCCCGGCGACAGCTGGAGGATCGCGGGATCGATCTCGACGAAGCTGCGGAGCGCGAACCAGCTCCGGATCTCCCGCAGGATGCGGTTGCGGGAGAGGAGAAGCTGGCGACGGTTCGCGTGGACGTCGCGGGACCACCAGGGAGGGGGCACGCCCCTAGCGACCCGCGAGCGTGGACGCGGGCACGGTCGTCATCGCCATTCCGGCAGCCCGCATCGGGGACGGAGAGCGAAGGAGCGTCGGGAGCGTCATGGCAGGTCTTCGCACCCTGGGGCCGTCTCTGGCGTTCGGCCGCGGGATCGGCTAGGCCGCCCTCTCACAGGAACGAACGGGCCGCGCAAGTCGACCCGACAGGATACAGCGCCTTGAAGGTCATCGCCTCGTCCCTCCGCAAGGGCAACGTCGTCGAGGTCGACGACAAGCTCTACGTGATCGTGACCGCCGAGAACATCCATCCGGGCAAGGGCACCCCGGTGACGCAACTCGACATGCGGCGTATCTCGGACGGCGTGAAGGTGTCCGAGCGCTACCGGACGACCGAGCAGGTCGAGCGCGCCTTCGTCGAGGACCGGGAGCACACCTTCCTGTACAGCGACGCCGAAGGGTTCCACTTCATGAACCCCGAGACCTACGACCAGGTCGCCGTGCCGGCCGACATCCTGGGCGACCAGGCGGTCTACCTCCAGGAAGGCATGGCGGTGATGCTGTCCGTGTATAACGGTGTGCCGATCGCGATCGAGCTGCCCCAGCGCGTGACGCTCGAGATCACGGACACCGAACCGACCATGAAGGGGCAGACGGCCTCCTCCTCCTACAAGCCCGCCACGCTCTCGAACGGAGCCCGGACGATGGTGCCTCCGCATATCTCGGCCGGAACGCGCGTCGTCGTCATGACGGCGGACGGGTCGTACGTGGAGCGCGCCAAGGATTGAGACGCCGCGTCACCGCTGGCGGAGACGCGGGCTGAACCCGCTCGTCGGCGCCGTCTCGGCGCCCCCGATCCCGGAGGCCCGCAATTGGGCCTCCCGATACGACGGGCGGTTCGGACCCGTCATCGACCTTACCCAGGCCGTGCCGGGCTACCCGGCGCATCCGGGCCTCGTGCGGCGCCTCGGTGAAGCCGCGGGTCAGGCGGGCACCTTCGCCTATGGCGCCATCACGGGCGACGCGGCGCTGCGGGACGCCTATGCGGCGGACGTGAACGCGCTCTACGGCTCCGACATCCGGCCGGACGAGGTGGCGGTTACGACCGGCGCCAACATGGCCTCCTTCGCGGCCACGATGGTGTTCGCGCGCGCGGGCGACGCCGTCATGCTGCCCGTGCCCTGGTACTTCAACCACCAGATGAACGCCGGCCTGCTCGGGATCGAGGTGGTGCCCCTTCCCTGCCTGCCGGAGAGCGGCTTCGTGCCGGACCCGGACGAGGCCGAACGCCTCCTGACGGATCGCGTGCGGGCGATCCTCCTCGTGACGCCGAACAACCCGACCGGCGCCGTCTATCCGCCGGAGGTCGTCGCGCGCGTCGCCGATCTCTGCGGGCGCCGCGGCATCGCGCTGATCATCGACGAGACCTACCGGGATTTCAGGCCGGCCTCCCTGCCCTGCCCCCACCCGGTCCTCGCCTCGCCCGATTGGCGGGAGACGACCGTGCAGCTCTACAGCTTCTCGAAATCCTATTGCGTGCCGGGCTACCGTCTCGGCGCGGTCGTCGCCCGCCGGGAGGTGATCGACGTGATGGTCAAGGTCCTGGATTGCGTGCAGATCTGCGCGGCCCGGGTGGGACAGGCCGGGCTCGCCTGGGCGATACCGGCCCTGCGCGACTGGCGGCAAGGCAACCGGGAGCTGATGAACCGGCGCGGGGAGGCGTGCCGGAGCGCCTTCGCGGGGCTGTCGGGCTGGCATCTCGACAGCCAGGGCGGCTATTTCGCCTATCTCCGGCACCCGTTCGCCGGCGCGAGATCCTGGGCGGTGGCCGAGCGCCTGGCCGTCGAGAGCGGCCTCGTCACGCTGCCCGGTGAGGCGTTCGGACCCGGGCAGGAGCGCCATCTCCGGCTGGCCTTCGCCAACGTGGAGGACGCGGCTATCGGCGAGGTGGCCCGCCGCCTCGCCTCCCTCGGCTGACCGGCGCCGTCAGCCCTTCGCGGCCTTCAGCGCCTCGACCCCGGGCAGCGGCTTGCCCTCGAGCCATTCGAGGAAGGCGCCGCCGGCCGTCGACACGTAGGTGAAGTCGGCCGAGACGCCGGCATGGTTCAGCGCCGCGACCGTGTCGCCGCCGCCCGCGACCGAGACGAGCGCCCCGGCCCTGGTGCGCTCCGCCGCGTGCCGGGCCGCTTCGACGGTGCCTCGGTCGAAAGGTGCGATCTCGAAGGCGCCGAGAGGCCCGTTCCAGACGAGGGTCCTCGCCCCGTCGATGACAGCGTCGACCAGTTCGACCGACCGCGGTCCGACGTCGAGGATCATGCCGTCCGGAGGGATCGCGTCCACGGCGCAGGTGCGGTTCGCCGCGCCGGCCTTGAACTCGGACGCCACGGCCCCGTCGACCGGCAGGATGATGGCGCAGCCCGTCTCCTTCGCCCGCTCCAGGATGCGCAGCGCCGTCGGGGCGAGGTCCTTCTCGCAGAGCGACCTGCCGACGTCCCGGCCCATCGCGTGCAGGAAGGTGTTCGCCATGCCGCCGCCGATCACGAGCGAATCCACCTTGGCGACGAGGTTCTCCAGGAGGTCGATCTTCGTCGAGACCTTGGCGCCGCCGACGATCGCGACCACCGGATGCTCGGGTGCCTCGAGCCCCTTCGACAGGGCGGCGAGCTCGGCCTCCATGGTTCGGCCCGCATAGGCCGGCAGGAGACGGGCGAGCCCTTCCGTCGAGGCATGCGCCCGGTGGGCGGCCGAGAACGCGTCGTTGACGTAGAGGTCGCCGAGGGACGCGAGATCGGCCGCGAAGGCCGGGTCGTTCCCCTCCTCCTCCGGATGGAAGCGGGTGTTCTCGAGCAGGAGCACGCCGCCCTCCGGCAGCCCGTCCACGGCCCGCCGCGCCTCCTCCCCTACGCAATCGCCCGCGAAGGCGACCGGGCTGCCGAGACGCTCGGAGAGCGCGGCCGCGATCGGCCGGAGCGAGTCCTTCTCGCCGCGCCCCTTCGGCCGCCCGAAATGGGCGAGGAGGACCACCCGGCCGCCCCGGCCGGCGAGGTCCCGGATCGTGGGCAGCACCCGGTCGATGCGGGTCGGATCGGTCACGCGGCCGTTCTCGGTCGGGACGTTGAGGTCCACCCGCACGAGGACGCGCTTGCCCCGCGGGTCGGGGATGTCGTCGAGGGTCCGGAAATCGGCCATTCGCTTAGGGGTCCTTCACGCGTCGGAAGAGGTCGGGATAGTCGAGGACGAGCCCGTCGGAATCGACCAGGAGCACGGTCTCGAAGCTGCGGTCGGCCGCCTCGTAGCGGAAGCGGCGCCCGCCCTCCAGCGACGTGTAGATCTGCCGGTCCGCGGTCGGGACGAAGCTGTCGAAGGGCACGTAGAGCATCGTGAAC
>CALMTJ010000060.1:1887-8138 GCA_937872715.1 uncultured Methylobacteriaceae bacterium | reverse complement strand
GGAGGTCGGCGGCATCGCTCATGGCGGGAGGGTGCCACCGACCTGTCGCGGCGACGAGCCGCTCAGGCTACGGCCTTCTCGAGCTCGGCCTTCGTCATCTTCGATCGGCCGGGAACGTTCTTGGCCTTCGCCTTCTCCATCAGCGAGGCCTTCGTCTCGACGCGGCCCTTCTGGTCGCCCGCTTCGCCCTCCTTGCGGATGAAGCGGTTGAAGCGCGACGGCTTGCCGTCCTTCGTCTTGTCCTGGAACAGGAAGGCGAGGCCCGACTCGTCGAAGATCTTGAAGAAGTCGTCCCACGACGTCTCCTCCAGCCCTTCCTCCTTGGGACCGAAATCGAAGCGCAGCACGCCGCCGCTCTTCTTCCGGCCCCGCCCTCCCGCCGTCGGGGCCACAGAAGGCCGGCCGCCGCGCGACTCGACCCATGACTTGATCGTCTCGTGATCCGTCGTCGTCTCGGATGAACTCATCTCGCCCTCTCCCTGATCTGCGCCGTCACGCGACGGCCTTCTGAAGCTCGGCCTTGCTCATCTTGGATCGGCCGGAGACGTTCTTCGCGCGCGCCTTCGCCATCAGCGCAGCCTTGGTCGGCTCTCCCTTGTCCCGTCCCGATCCGGTGTGCCGGTCATGCGCGGTCTTGGCCGCCACGTCCTTCGGCTGGGCGGAGAACTGGCGGCCCTTGCGGGTGTCGGCCCGCTTCTTGGCCGTGGTGCGCCTGTATTCGGCATCGGTGAGATGCTCGCGGGCGGCCTTCGGCAGGTAGCGCTCGCCCGTGTCGCCGCTCTTCCTGCCCGATTTCGTGCCCCATTCTTCGTCCGTCCATTGCCCGAGATGGTTGTCGGCCGTCTTCTTACCCCGGTAATGCCCGCCCTCCTTCTTATATTCCTGGGTGGCGAGCTGGGCCTTGCGGGCCGACCATTGGCCTGGCTTTCCGCCCTTGTCGGAGCGGGTCACCTCGCCTTTCACCTTGTCCCAGAGCTTCGGATCGGTCTTCTCGGCCACGGCGGACATGTGCGAATGCTCCTGCTCGTCCGCCAAACAACAGCCCCGGCGCCGCGGTTCCGGCCGCCGGATCAGCTTCCCGTGAACGGGCCGCCGCCGGCAGGGTTGACCTGCTGGGCGACGCGGCTTTGATGCCGCGAGGGCGGACACGAGCCGCCCGAGGGAGCGAGGCGGACATGGCGGGAGACTACGACGTGATCGTGGTCGGGGCGGGTCCCGGCGGCTACGTGACGGCGATCCGGGCAAGCCAGCTCGGCTTCAGGACGGCCGTCATCGATCGCGAGCATCTCGGCGGGATCTGCCTCAACTGGGGCTGCATCCCGACGAAGGCGCTCCTCCGCTCGGCCGAGATCTACCATTACCTCCAGCACCCGGCCGAGTACGGCCTCACCGTCGAGGGCAAGGTCGGCTTCAACGCGAAGGCCGTGGTTTCCCGCTCGCGCGGCGTCTCGAAGCGCCTCTCGGACGGCGTCGCCTTCCTGATGAAGAAGAACAAGATCGACGTGATCTGGGGCGAGGCGAGGATCGAAACCGCCCCGAAAGGCGAGGCCCCCGGCACCGTCGCGGTCGCGGAGACGAAGCGGGCGCAGCCGCCGAAGGGCGCGCTCGGCGCGGGCTCCTATCGCGGACAGCACATCATCGTCGCGACCGGCGCCCGGCCACGCGCGCTCCCCGGCATCGAGCCCGACAAGAAGCTGATCTGGACCTATTACGAGGCCATGGTCCCGGAGCGGATGCCGGCATCGCTCCTCGTCATGGGTTCGGGCGCGATCGGCATCGAGTTCGCCTCCTTCTACCGCACGATGGGCGTCGAGGTGACGGTGGTGGAGGTGCTGCCGCAGATCCTCCCGGTCGAGGATGCCGAGATCGCGGCGCTCGCCCGCAAGCGCCTGGAGAAGGCGGGCATCAGGATCATGACGGGCGCCAAGGTGACGAAGGTCGAGAAGGGCGCCGACGAGGTCACCGCAACCGTCGAGGACGGCAAGGGCCAGGTGCAGACGATCCGGGCGGAGCGGCTGATCTCCGCCGTCGGCGTCGTCGGCAACACGGAGAATCTCGGGCTCGAGGCGCTGGGGGTCGGCATCGAGCGCGGGGTCGTGAGGACGGACGGGCTCGGCCGCACAAACGTGCCGGGCATCTACGCCATCGGCGATGTCGCCGGCCCGCCCATGCTGGCCCACAAGGCCGAGCACGAAGGGGAGCGCTGCATGGACGCCATCGCGGGCCTCCACGCGGAGCCGCTGGACAAGGGCAAGATCCCGGGCTGCACCTATTGCCAGCCCCAGGTCGCCTCCGTCGGCATCACGGAGGCGAAGGCCAAGGAGCAGGGGCTCGACATCCGGGTCGGCCGCTTCCCGTTCGTCGGCAACGGCAAGGCCATCGCGCTGGGCGAGCCGGACGGCCTCGTGAAGACGATCTTCGACCGCAAGACCGGCCAGCTGCTCGGCGCCCACATGGTCGGCGCCGAGGTGACGGAGCTGATCCAGGGCTTCGTGGTCGCCATGAACCTCGAGACGACGGAGGAGGAGCTCATCCACACCGTCTTCCCGCACCCGACCCTGTCCGAGATGATGCACGAGGCCGTGCTGGACGCCTATGGGCGGGTGATCCATTCCTGAGAGGCTGTTCGGAAATTCCCCCTCCTCCTCTTCCTGAGGTGCCGATCGGAGATCGGCCTCGAAGGACGCACAACGGTCGTGCGTGCCCCCGGATCAAAGTCCGGGGGCGTGCTTCGAGGGCCGCCTGCGGCGGCCACCTCAGCATGAGGAGGAGTTTTCAAACGGGCTCTGAGCGCATGGACGGCGGGCAGGGTCACGGGCTAGACTCGGCCCTCTCTGATCCTGGGTCCCACCTTGTCCGACCGCCACAGCCAGGGCCGTCGCGTGATGCTGCTGACGGGCGCGAGCCGCGGCATCGGGCACGCCACCGTGAAGCGTTTCCAGGCCGCCGGGTGGCGCGTGATCACCTGCTCGCGCCATGCCTTCCCGGAGAACTGCCCGTGGGAGATGGGCCCGGAGGACCACATCCAGGTCGATCTCTCGAGCCCGGACGACACGACGCGTGCGGTCGCGGAGACGAAGAGCCGGCTCGTGCCGGAAGGCGGCATGCTCCACGCGCTCGTGAACAATGCCGGCATCTCTCCGAAGGGCGCCGGAGGCGCCCGCCTCTCCGGGCTCGACACGGACCATGCCGATTGGCTTCGGGTCTTCCAGGTGAACTTCTTCGCTCCCATCATGTTGGCGCGCGGCCTTTGCGAGGAGCTGGCGCGCGCGAAGGGGTCGATCGTGAACGTGACCTCCATCGCGGGCTCGCGCGTCCACCCCTTCGCGGGGGCGGCCTACGCGACGTCGAAAGCGGCGCTCGCCTCGCTCACGCGGGAGATGGCGGGCGATTTCGGGCCGCTCGGGGTGCGGGTGAACGCCATCTCGCCCGGCGAGATCGACACCGCGATGCTGTCGCCCGGGACGGAGAAGATCGTCGAGACGATCCCGCTCCGCCGCCTCGGCACGACGGACGAGGTCGCGAAGGCGATCTACTTCCTGTGCACGGAGCAATCCTCCTACGTGAACGGCGCCGAGCTTCACATCAACGGCGGCCAGCACGTCTGATGCCGCCGGGCTTCGGCCGGCGATGAGGCTCTCGGCCATCCTCCTCCCGTTCGCGGCGATCGCCGCCTCCTGTTCCGCCGCCCTGGCGGAGCCTTCGGTCGAGATACTGCCGCTCGGCTTCGCCGCGAGCGAATTCCGCGGGCCGGGGAGCCGAGTCGCCGCGGTCGCGGCCTCCACGGACGCGCTCCGCGGCGAGGCGTCCGTGCGCGACACGCCGCTCGTCCTCGTCTGGGGCCGGGAAGGCGGCGCGGCGCTCGCCGCGCGGGACGGCGCGGTCCGGGCGATCCCGCTCGGCCGCGCGGCCGCCGATCTCGCCGCGGCGGAACGGGGTCGCGACGCGATCGCCGGGTCGCGTCTCGCGGCCTCCGGGCCGCTCACCGCGACGCTGACCGATCCTACCCCGTCGGACGGCCGGGACGCGCTCGGCACCTCCGTGCACGCCCGCGCCGTGACGGTGATCGAGCGCCGCCCGGTCGTCGCCGGGGCCGGCGCGACCGCCGTGCCGGCGACGCGGGCCAGGATCGAGGCGGGCGCCGGGGCCGTCTTCGCCGATCGCGAGGCGCGGCTCGTCGACCTCGACCGGGACGGCACACCCGAGATCGCCGTGACGGTGTCCCGCCCGGACCAGGGGTCGAGCCTCGCAATCCTCGCGAAACGCGACGGCGTCTGGCGGATCGCCGCCGAGACGCCGCCGCCGGCGGACCGGCCGGCATCCTGGCTGAACCCGGCCGCCTTCGCGGACTTCCTCGGGACAGGGCGGCCGCAGTCGGCGCTCGTCCGGGCGCCGCATGGAGACGGGATGCTGCAGCTCTGGAGCCTGGAGGGCGACCGTCTCGTCCTGAAGGCGGAGGCCGCCGGCTACTCGAACCACGCGCCCGGCCGCGATGCACAGGACCTCGCGGCCGCCTTTTCCGGCCCGGACGGCCGGTTCCGCCTCGCGGTCCCGAGCCTCGACCGGCGGGCGCTGGCGATCCTGTCGTTCGAGGGCGGCCAGGTGCGCGAGCTCGGCCGCGGTGCGCTGCCAGGTGCGGCGGCGAGCGGCGTGGCGGCGCTGGGCGAGGGCGCCGGGCTCCGGCTCCTCGTCGGGCTGGAGGACGGGCGGGTCGCGCTCGTGCGGCCGTGAGCGCCCGGACCTATCCGGATCGTCCCTTCCTGGCCGCCTCCGTCGCCGTGATCCGGGACGGGCGCGTGCTCCTCGCGGCGCGCGGACGCCCGCCGCTCGCCGGGATCTTCTCGCTTCCGGGCGGCCTCGTCGAGCCGGGCGAGCGCCTCGCGGAGGCGGCGCTTCGGGAGCTGGCGGAAGAAACCGGGGTCACGGCCGCCATCGTCGGCCTCGTCGCGCCCGTCGAGATGATCGAGCGGGACGATGATGGCCGCATTCGCCACCATTTCGTCATCCTGGCCCACGCGGCGCGCTGGGTCGCGGGGGAGGGCGCGCCGTCCGCCGAGGCGACGGACCTCGTCTGGGCGACCCGGGCCGAGGCGGCGCGGCTCCCCACGACACCGAGCCTCATGCCGATCCTCGACGGCGCCTTCCGGATGGTCGGGCGGAGCGAGCCGTTAACCTCTTCGTAAACGCGGGGATGACGGGTGCGCGGCAGCCCCGTTAAGACATTGGGGAAAGCTGCGTCCGACCATGTACGATCCCGACATCGCATCCCCCGACGAGGCCGGCCTCGCCAAGCGCGTGGCGCTGACCTACGTGGCCGAGGCCTTCGCGGAGGCCGAGCTCGACGGGCTCGACGGCGATTGCATGGTCCAGGCCGCGCTCTTCGCGGCGTTCCGCCACCTCGTCGAGACGTATGGCGAGGAACAGACGGCCGTCTATGCGGAGACCTTCCCGGCCCGCATCCGCGCTGGCGGCTACACGATCGGCCCGCGGCATTGATTCCGGGCGGGCTTGAGGGCCTGCCCGCCCAGTCCTAAACCGGCGCTCCCCCGCCATTTCCGAGGAGCGCGCGATGCCTGTGGCCCACCTTCGCGACCGCGGCGTGATCGAGGTCGCGGGCGAGGAGGGACGCGCCTTCCTCGACCGTCTCCTGACCTGCGATCTCGACCGTCTCGCGCCGGGCCGCGCCCGGTACGGCGCGCTTCTCGCTCCGCAGGGGAAGATCGTCACGGACATGTTCGTCCTCGACGCGACGGATGGCAGCGGGCCGCGCCTCCTCCTCGACGTCCCGGCATCGCGGGCGGCCGAGCTCCTGAAGCGGCTCGCCACCTATCGGCTCCGCGCCAAGATCGGCCTCCGGGACGCGAGCTCCGACTGGGCGGTGCTGGCCGGTTGGGGGGAGAGCGCGGAGCCCGGCCACGGCATCGCCGTCCCGGATCCGAGGCTGCCGGCGCTCGGCTGGCGCGCGCTCGTGCCCCGAGACGGCCTCCAGGATGCAGGGTCGCCGGATGCGGGCGAGGCGGCGCGGATCGGGCACCTCGTCGCCCTCGGCGTGCCGGAGGGTGGACGAGACTTCGCCTTCGACGACGCCTTTCCGCACGAAGCCCTGATGGACCAGCTCGGCGGCGTCGATTTCAACAAGGGCTGCTATGTCGGGCAGGAGGTCGTCTCCCGCATGCAGCATCGCGGGACGGCCCGGACCCGGATCGTCGTGTTCGATTACGGGTCGGACGCGCCCGAGCCCGGAGCGGAGG
>CALMTJ010000060.1:0-1850 GCA_937872715.1 uncultured Methylobacteriaceae bacterium | reverse complement strand
ATCCTGGGCCGGACAGGCAGCCGCGCCGGGACAGCCGGCTTCGCCACGATCCGGCTCGACCGGGCGGCGGACGCGCTCGCGGCCGGGGACGCCATCGCGGCGGGCGGCCGGCATGCCCGTTTCGCGAAGCCGGGCTGGGTCCGGTTCCGCTACCCCGACGAGACGGAGGAAACGGCGTGACCCCGGCCGAAGGGCTCGTCCAGCACCCGGACGGCCGCGCGCGGTGCTGGTGGTGCGGGACGGACCCGCTCTACGTGACCTACCACGACACGGAATGGGGGGTGCCGGAACGCGACGGGCGGGCGCTCTTCGAGAAGCTCATCCTCGACGGCTTCCAGGCTGGGCTCTCCTGGATCACCATCCTGCGCAAGCGGGACGCCTTCCGGCGCGCCTTCGCGGATTTCGACCCGGCGGCCGTGGCGCGGTTCGAGGCGGCCGATATCGAGCGGCTGATGGCCGATCCCGGCATCGTGCGGAACCGGGCGAAGATCGTCGGCGCGGTCGCGTCGGCCCGCGCCTGGCTCGACCTCGGCGGGGCGGACGCGTTCTCGCGTTGGCTGTGGGACCAGGTCGGCGGCGCGCCGCTCGACGGGGAGCGCCGCACGAGGAGTGACGTCCCGGCCGCCACCGACCTGTCGCGCGCGATCGCGGCGGACCTCAAGAAGGCCGGCTTCGCCTTCTGCGGCCCGACGGTCGTCTACGCGTTCCTCCAGGCGACGGGGCTCGTCAACGATCACCTCGCGGGCTGCCACCGCTACGCGCCATGCCGGCAGCTCGGCCGGCCGTGAGGCGCGCCGAGCCGGCGCGCGCCTGGCAGCGCATGCTGTCCGGCCGGCGGCTCGACCTCCTCGACCCCTCGCCCTTCGACGTGGAGTTGGAGGACATCGCGCACGGGCTTGCCCGCGTCGCCCGCTGGAACGGGCAGACGGCCGGGCCGCACGTCTTCTCCGTGGCCCAGCATTCCCTGCTCGTCGAGGAGATCGGCGCCACGCTCGGCCGCCCGAGCCCACCGGAAAGGCTGGCGCTCCTCCTCCACGACGGGGCGGAATACGTGGTCGGCGACATCATCTCGCCGCTCAAGGCCGCCATCGGCGACGTCTACGCGGATATCGAGGCGCGGCTGCGGACCGCCATCCACCTGCGCTTCGGCCTCCCGGCCCTGCCCGCGCCCGGGCTCGCCCGCCTCATCAAGCGGGCGGATCGCGTGGCCGCCCATATGGAGGCGACGCGCCTCGCGGGCTTCACCCGGCAGGAGGCGGACGAGGCTTTCGAGACGCCCGAACGGGAGCTGCTGGGCGCCGAGGCGTTCCTCGATCCATGGCCCGCGGAAACCGCCGAGCGCCGTTTCGCCGAGCGCGTCACGGCCTTCACAGGATGACGGGATCACGGCATCCTGCCATCCCGTGACGCTCCCTTGTGGCCGGTCCCGCGACCTCCCATAACCGGCCGATGAGCGACGCAGCCGAAGCCCATCCCGACGTCACCGCCCTCCCGTTCGAGAAGGCGCTGGCCGAGCTCGAGGAGATCGTGAAGCAGCTGGAAGGCGGCAAGGTGGCGCTCGAGGATTCGATCGCGATCTACGAGCGGGGAGAGGTCCTGAAGCGCCATTGCGAGGCGCTCCTCCACCGGGCCGAAGCCCGGATCGAGCGCATCACGCTCGGCCCGGACGGGGCGGCGACCGGGACCTCCCCGCTCGACCCCGCGTGAGCCGGCCGACGCGCGCCCCGGCGGCACCGTGACCGCCAAGGCGATCGTGCTCGCCACCCACACCGTGATCCACGACAAGCTGGTGTTTCAGCCCAAGATCGCGCCCTACCCGTTCACCACGCTCCAGCCCAACCTCGGCGTGG
>CALMTJ010000059.1:1072-5581 GCA_937872715.1 uncultured Methylobacteriaceae bacterium | reverse complement strand
GCGACGCGCTCGCCATGGCAGCCCAAGGCCCGCGCGAAGGCGGCGTAGTCGCCCGATATGTCCGGCGAGCGGAAGCGCCGGGTCGCCTCCGGCATGATGCTCAGCTCCATGGCCATGCTGGAGTTGTTGAGCAGGATGGAGAGTATCGGAATGCGCTCGCGCGCCGCGGTCTCGAGGTCCATCCCGGTCATGCCGATCGCGGCATCGCCCCACACGTTGATGCAGAGCCTGTCCGGGCAGGCCAGCTTCGCTCCCATCGCCAGGCCAAGGCCGTAACCGAGCTGCGTCGATTTTCCCCACCCGATATAGCTCAGCGGCGCCTTGCTCTTCCAGAAGGGCGAGAGCTGGTCGCGCGGGCTTCCCGCATCGTGCGTTATGACGACATTCTCGACGTCGACCGAATGCTGAAGGTCCCAGAGGACCCGATAGGGCGTGAGCGGGACCGTGTCGGAGGTGAGCTTGGCGCGCCATCGCCGCATCCATTCCCCTTCGACCGCCTTGATTTCGGCTTCGACCGCTGCCCGGTCCGGCCGGCGACCGCCGAGGCTCCGGCACGCCTCGATCAGCATGGCCAGGCTGAGCTTCGCGTCGCCTACCAGCGGGAAATCCGCCGGGATCGACTTGTGGAGGTCCGCCGGATCGAGCGTCTGGTGGACGATTCGCTTTCCCGCCGGCATGCGGATCCCGAACGCGGTTTCCGAGAGGCTGCAGCCGATCCCGACGATCAGGTCCGACCGCTCCAGAAAATGGCGCACGGTCGCCGGCGCGGCCAACCCGCCCGATCCCAGGGCGAGCGGGTGCGTCTCGTCGAACGCGCTCTTGCCTTCGAGGCTCGTGCAGACGGGGATCGCGAGCAGTTCGGCAAGCTCCCGAAGCTCGTCATAGGCATTCGCCCAGTGCACGCCCTGCCCGGCGTACAGGACGGGCCGCTCCGCCTTGGCGAGCGCTTCCGCGGCGCGCGAGACCGCGGCCGTGTCGGGCGCATAGCGGGTCGGCGGGATCGGGCGGTAGGAGAGCGGCGCGTCATGCTCCTCGGCCAGGACATCATGGGGAAGCTCTATCACGACGGGTCGGTGACGGCCGTTCCTCCGCGCCGAATAGGCCCGGCTGAAGACCGCGCCCACCTCGCCGGGCGCGGTGAGCGGTTCGCAATGCTTCGCGATCTGAGCCATCGCGATCGTCGCGTTGTAATTGTCCGGAACGTGGGCGATCCGACGCGGATAGCCTTGCGGCAGGACGAGCACGGGAACCGACTCGCTATAAGCCTGCGCCACGGCGCCGTAGGCGTTCTCGGCGCCGGGACCGTGCTGCATGCAGAAGACGCCGACGCGCGCGCCCCTGGACATGCGCGAATAGGCATCGGCCATGTGCAGGCCGGTACGCTCCTGACGAACGATGATCGTCCGGATATCCGCTCGCGCCGCGGCCTCGAGCACCGCGTTGCGGGGATAGCCGAATATAAGCTCCGTGCCCTCGCGGCGAAGCACTTCGACGATTGCGTCGCTGACCAACACTTCCATTCTCCCGTCGTCGCGGCGGTGCCGATCAGAACATGCGGCTGTACCGCTCGATTTCCCATTGGCTGAT
The DNA here is from genome assembly GCA_937872715.1 of uncultured Methylobacteriaceae bacterium. Classification (GTDB taxonomy): domain Bacteria; phylum Pseudomonadota; class Alphaproteobacteria; order Rhizobiales; family Beijerinckiaceae; genus Enterovirga. Next base: position 3,994 of record CALMTJ010000059.1, on the reverse strand, counting down.
CGAGAGATGGTAACTCTCCCATTCCTCGGTCTTGTAGCGGATGAACTCGGAGCGGAGCTCCGACCCGAGCGTCGCCTCGACGAACGGGTCGTCCGAGAACGCCTGCACCGCGGCCTGAAGCGTCTGCGGAAGGAACTGGATGCCGCGCCGCAGGCGTTCCGCCTCGGAAATCTCGTAGAGATTGTCCTCGTTGGGCCGCCCTGGATCCAGCTTCTCCCGAATGCCCTCCAGCCCGGCAGCCAGCGCCAGCGCCGCGGCGAGATAGGGGTTCACCGCGCCGTCGGCGTTGCGCGATTCGCATCGGCCGCCGCCGGCCGGCACGCGGATCGAATTGGTGCGGTTGTTCGAGCCGTAGGAGTTGAACACCGGAGCCCAGGAGAAGGTCGCCATCGCTCCCTGCCGGACCAGCCGCTTATAGCTGTTCACCGTCGGCGCGAACGCCGCGCACAGCGCCGGTCCGTGCTTCAGGATGCCGGCGATGAAATGGTATCCCAGCTCCGTGAGGCCGATCCCGTGGCGATCTTCCGACGGCGAGCATTGGAAGACGTTGGCGCCGCTCTTGAGGTCGAACAGCGACATGTTGAAATGCGCGCCGGTTCCCGTCCGGCTGGCGAAGGGCTTCGGCATCATCGTCGCGAGCAGCCCCTGCTCCTTGGCGTAATGCTTCGCCATGTGGCGGAAGAAGATCAGCCGGTCGCACGTCGTGAGAGCATCGGCATAAGCGAAGTCGAACTCGAACTGGCTGTTTCCGTCCTCATGATCGAGCGAATAAAGATCCCAGCCCAGGGCGTTTATCGTCGAGGACATCTTGTCGAGCCACTCGAAGCCGTTGAGGAAGCCCGCCAGGTCGTAGCAGGGCTTGACGAGCTTGTTGTCCGGGTCGGGAATGCCGAGCGTGAGGTCGGCATTCTGCTTCAAGAGGTAGATCTCGCATTCGATGCCCAGATTGAAGCCGAAGCCCATCTCGGCGGCTTTCCGGAGAACCTTCTTGAGCAGCACGCGCGTGTTGAGCGGATAGGGCTCTCCCTTGAGCGCGTTGTCCGCCGGCATCCAGGCGATCTTCGGCTGCCACGGCAGCTGGATGATGTGATCGAGATCCGGCACGGAGGTAATCTCGTCATCGTTCGGACGCTGGCCCAGACCGTCCAGCGCATAGCCGGTGTAGCGCTCCGATCCGCGCGCCATCTGCTGAAGGTGGCCGATCGGCACGACCTTCGCCTTGGGCACGCCGTGGATGTCGACGAAGGCGCCGACGCAATATTCGATGCCTTTCGCGCGCAGCTCCTCCTCCAGTTTCGAGACGCGCGTGTCTGCGGATGCCGCGTTGCCCATGATCGTCCAGTCCCTTCGAGAGGCGGTTAGAGGTTCGGATCGTGCCGTGCCGCGGCCCGGTCGAACGCCGAGCCGAAGGCTCCCGCGCGTAAGGCCACGAAGAGGAGAGCCGACGGCGTCAGCAGCGCGAAAGCCATGTAGAGCAGCCCCCTCAGTCCGAAGCCGTCCACGGCCCAGGCGGAAAGAAGCGGCCCCGTCGAGGATCCCAGCATGCAGGCCGGTCCGGTGAGCACCTCGCAGCGGGTGCCGGGATCGACCGCCGCCGCGAAGGGAAACTGGAACGGAAAGGCGAGGAAGGTCACCAGGCCCAATGCGCCGGAGAGGAGGACGAACGACGAGCCGGAAAGCGCCGTCGCGTAAAACGGCCAAGTCGTCCCGTAGGCCAGGATCGATCCCGCGAGGACCAGGAACGGCGCGACGCGTCCGGCCAGGACGATCGCGACCAGCGATCCCGCCAGCTGTCCGCCCAGCAGAGCGCTCGCCGCGCGCCCGGCCAAATCGATGGTTATGCCTTTGTCCGCGGCCAGCGGCATGATGTAGATCGCGAACCCCATGCCGGCGGCGTTGAACAGACCGACGGCGAGGAGCGCCAGCCACCCGGCCGGACGAGGCACCACCCGAACGTCGTCCGGGCGCTCGTTCAGTCTCGGCGGGATCCGGGCCGACAGCAGGATCGCGCTGCCGCTCATCGCCGCCAGCAGCAGGAAAGCGCTTGGAATGCCGAACCGCGGAAGCAGCACGCCGTTGAGGAGATTGACCGCGGCGAGGCCGGCGCACAGCGCGCCCACGTTCAACAGGCCGGCGGCGCGTTCCGCCAGGCGCGATCGCGCGACCGCCTCCAGCGCGATCCAGAACAGCAGGCCCTCGGCGGCACCCGCGATGCCGCGCGATGCCAGGATGAACGGTTCGCTCGCGCGCGTTGCGAGATAGAGGTTGGCCGCGACGAGGATCGCCCCGCCGATCGCCGCGATCGGACGAAGCCGCCGAGGCGGCAGGACCAGACCGGCCACGCCGGCGGTGAGGGTGAGCGCATAGGATTCGATCGCGGCGGCCTCGCCGATCCCCGCCTGCGAGAGCATCCGCGCATGGCCCAGCTGCCCGAGCAGGCTCGGAAGAAGCGCCTGGCTCAGGATGGCGACCATTCCCAGGCCGATCATCGCGCGTTCGCCGACGGAAGGGACCGTCGTCGCATGAGGCCCGCCACCGCGCGACGAGGCGATCATCGCCGGCCCCGTACCGCGACCGAGTTCGAGCGCGGTCCCGAGCGGGAGGCGTCTCGGGCGACGAGGGAGCGCATCGGCGGACCTACTTGAACGCCCGGGGCGGGACGATCGATGCGAGCTTCGGGTCGAGCTGCCTTTTGCGCGCCGCTTCCGAGGCCAGCATCTCGTAGGGGAAGCCGAGCGGGATCGCGCTGACGTCGTTCAGGCGCGCCATCTGCTCGTCGCCCAGCGTCAGGCCGAGCGCGCGAAGGGCGTCGTCAAGATGCTCGCGCGAGCGCGGCCCGAGGATCGGGACCGCTCCGCGCTGGTTGACCCACGCGATCGCGACCTGTCCCTCCGAGACGCCGAGTTCGGCGGCGACGCCCTC
>CALMTJ010000059.1:0-1062 GCA_937872715.1 uncultured Methylobacteriaceae bacterium | reverse complement strand
TGGCGGTGCGTTGCGGATTGTCCTCGGAATGCGCGAACGCGCCCATGGTCTGGACGCGGCCTTGCTCGCCCCGCCGATACTTGCCGGTCAGCAGTCCGCCGCCGTAGACACCCCAGGCCACCAGGCCGAGGCCGAACGCCTCGGCCATCGGGACGATCTCCCGCTCCGGTGTCCGCTCGACGAGGCTATATTCGAGCTGGACGCCGCAGATCGGTACCCAGCCGCGAAGCTCGCCGAGCGTGGCGGCCCGCGCGATCCTCCAGGCGGGAAAGTCCGAGAGCCCGGCATAAACGATCTTGCCCGCTCGGACGAGGTCGTCCAGGCCGCGCGCGATCTCGTCGATCGGCGTCGCGCCGTCGGGATAATGCACCCAGTAGAGGTCGATGCGATCGGTCTTGAGGCGCCGCAGCGAAGCCTCGACCGCCTGGACCATCGACTTGCGGCTGTTGCCGGTGGTCCCGAGCCCGGCGTCGCCGCGCTCGCCTCCGGTATATTTCGAGGCGATGACGATCTCGTCGCGCATGCCCGCGACGAATTCGCCGACGAGAGTCTCGGACTGGCCGAACTGGTAGACGTCGCCCGTGTCGATGAAGTTGCCGCCGGCCTCGACGAAGCCGTGGAACATGCGACGGGCCTCGTCCGGCTCGGCGCCGGAAACTTCGGAAACCGCTGGGGCTACGGCGCCGAGACAGAATTCCGAGACCCTGAGGCCGGTATGCTCGCCGAAGATCCTGTAGCGCATATGAGGTCCTTGACAGGCTGACGCGACCCGCCGGTGATCGAGGCGGCGGTCAGAACTTCCGCGTGACTTCCAGGCCATAGGAAATCGGCGGCCTGATAAATACCGTATGCCCGATCAAGCCGCTGTTAGCCGTCAGCAAGTCGTCGTTATTGGTAAGGTTCCGGCCCCAGAGCGCGATCGTCCAGGCGTTCCGGTAGGCAAGGGATAGCCGACCGTCGAGGACGTTCTGAGGACCATATTCGCCGAGAAAGTCGAACGCGGAGCTCGTCTGCTTCCCGACGTGCGGAAAGGAGAGGTTCGCCTTTGCTCTGCTCTCGTCC
>CALMTJ010000058.1:1520-3283 GCA_937872715.1 uncultured Methylobacteriaceae bacterium | reverse complement strand
CCACCCCGGCCTTCGCTTCGCTTCGGCTCGACCCTCCCCGCAAGGGGGAGGGCCTCGGCACCCATGACCCCCGTCACCTGCATGGCGGGCCGCAGGCTCGCGCTGTTCGGCCTCGGCGGCTCCGGCCTCGCGACCGCCAGCGCCCTGCTGGCCGGGGGCGCTGACGTGGTCGCCTGGGACGACGATCCGGAGACCGTCGCGCGCGCCCATGCCGCCGGCGTCCCGACGGCGGATCTCCGCACGACCGACTGGACGAGGATCGTGCTTTCGCCGGGCGTCCCGCTGACCCATCCCGAGCCGCACTGGACGGTGCGGCTCGCGCAGGCCGGCGCCGTGGAGATTCTCGGCGATATCGCGCTGTTCTGCCGCGAGCGGCAGGCGGTCGCGCCGGGTTCGCCCTTCGTCGCCATCACGGGCACCAACGGCAAGTCCACCACGACGGCCCTCGTGAGCCACATCCTGCGCGGGGCCGGCCGGGACGTGCAGATGGGCGGCAACATCGGGACCGCGATTCTGTCACTCGAGCCCCCCTCGGCCGACCGCGTGCATGTGATCGAGATGTCGTCCTTCCAGATCGACCTCACGCCGTCCTTTGGACGACCATTCCCCCGCCCTCCTCATGCTGAGGTGCGAGCCGGAGGCGAGCCTCGAAGCACGCACGCGCCTGGTGCGTCCTTCGAGGCCGCGCTTGGCGCGGCACCTCAGGATGAGGAGGGAAGAGGCTCGCCCGAGCAGCGGGATCTCGGCCCGACGGTCGGCGTGCTCCTCAACGTGACGCCGGACCATCTCGATCGGCACGGCACGATGGAGCGCTACGCGGCCATCAAGGAGCGGGTGGTCACAGCCGCCCGGGTGGCGGTCGTAGGCGTGGACGATGCCCCGAGCGAGGCCGTAGCTCTCCGGGCGGCGCTCGCGAAAGACGGATACGCCCGCGCGGTGTCGGCGGCGCGTGCCGTCGACGAGGGCGTTTACGCGGACGGCCCGCTTCTGGTCGCGGCGGCGGGCGGCCTCACCTTCCCGGTCGCGAGCCTCGACGGAATCGCCTCGCTGAGGGGCGCCCACAACGCCCAGAACGCGGCGGCCGCGGCCGCGACCTGCCTCGCGCTCGGGCTCGACGCCGGCGAGATATCGACGGGCCTGCGCACCTTCCCGGGCCTCGCTCACCGCATGGAGCAGGTCGCCCGGCGCGGCGCGGTGACGTTCGTCAATGATTCGAAGGCCACCAACGCCGATTCGGCCGAGAAGGCCCTCCTCTCGTACGACCGCGTGCACTGGATTGCGGGCGGCAAGGCGAAGGAGGGCGGGATCGAGCCGCTTAGGCCTTTGTTCACCAAGATCGTGAAGGCCTATCTCGTCGGCGAGGCGAGCGGGATGTTCGCCGCCACGCTCGGGCAAGAGGTGCCGTTCGTGCTCTGCGGGACGCTGGACAGAGCGGTAGCGGAGGCGGCGGCGGATGCCGCGCTTTCCGAGGAGGCCGGGCCCGTCGTGCTGCTCTCGCCGGCTTGCGCCTCCTACGACCAGTTCCCCAATTTCGAGGTCCGGGGCGACCGTTTCCGCGAGCTCGTCCGGGCGCTTCCTGGGATTGAGGTGCGGGCGTGAGCGGAGCGGTTGGGCGCGCTCCTTCTCCCCCTGCGGGAGAAGGTGATCCCCGGGCTCGTCCCGGGGATCGGATGAGGGGTGTGCGCTCGACCGCCCCCTCATCCGTCGTCGCTTCGCGCCGCCACCTTCTCCCGCGAGGGGAGAAGGAAGCGCGCCACTCTGGG
>CALMTJ010000058.1:0-1510 GCA_937872715.1 uncultured Methylobacteriaceae bacterium | reverse complement strand
TCGACACGGGGGCGCTGTTCGTGGCGGGGGAGTTGGCCGGCTACCGCCGCGCCGCCACTCTGGGGAGGGGTGTCATGTCCTCGCGCGCTGACAGGACCTATCTCGGCGACTGGTTGTGGACGGTCGACCGGCTGCTCATCGCGGCCCTGCTCGGGCTGATGCTGGCCGGCGTCGTGCTGCTGATGGGCGGCGGGCCGCCCGTGGCGGAGCGGCTCGGGCTGCCGACCTTCTACTTCGTCAACCGGCAGGTGGCGTATCTCGTGCCGACGCTCGCCATCATGGGGGGGGTGTCGTTCCTGTCGCTCCGCCACGTCCGGCGGCTCGCGCTCCTCGTCTGGGCGGCGGGCGTGGCGCTCTGCCTGCTGGCCATCAATTTCGGCCCGGAGATCAAGGGCGCCCATCGCTGGATCCAGCTCGGCGCCTTCGGCATCCAGCCGTCCGAATTCGTGAAGCCCGCCTTCGTGGTCCTGGCCGCCTGGGCCTTCTCGGAAGGGGCGCGGCGGCGCGACATGCCGGGGGCGCTCCTCGCCATGGCGCTCCTGCCCGCGAGCGTGATCCCGCTCGTGATGCAGCCCGATTTCGGGCAGACCATGCTGATCGTGATCGTCTGGCTCGGCCTCTTCTTCGTGGCGGGCCTGCACCATCTCTGGATGGTCGGGCTCGGCGGGATGGGGCTCGCGGGCGTCGGCGTCGCCTACAAGCTCCTGCCGCACGTGCGCGACCGCATCGAGCGCTTCCTCGACAAGTCGACCGGCGACAACTTCCAGGTGGAGACCGCGCTCGGCAGCTTCGCCAGCGGCAGCTGGTTCGGCCGCGGCCCGGGCGAGGGCACCGTCAAGCGCATCCTGCCGGACGCGCATACCGACTTCATCTTCGCGGTCACGGCCGAGGAGTTCGGTATCGTGGCCTGCCTGGCGCTGCTCTGCCTCTTCGCCGTCATCGTGCTGCGGGGCCTCGTCCTGGCGCGCCGGAGCGAGGACATGTTCTGCCGGCTCGCCATCGCGGGGCTCGTGCTGATGTTCGGGCTGCAGGCCTGCATCAACATGATGGTCAACGTGCACCTCATGCCGGCGAAGGGCATGACGCTGCCCTTCGTGTCCTATGGCGGCTCCTCGATGTTCTCCCTCGCGCTCGGGATGGGCTTCCTCCTCGCGCTCACCCGCAAGCGCCCGCGGGCGGAGATGCTGGACCGCCCCGTGCCGGGTCTCTCCAGGCGATGACGGACAGGCCCGTCCTGCTGGCGGCCGGCGGCACGGGAGGGCACCTCTTCCCGGCCGAGGCGCTCGCGGTCTCGCTCCGCAAGCTCGGCGTCAGGGTCGTGCTGGCGACGGACGAGCGGGTCGGCGCCATCACGGGCTCCTTCCCGGCCGACGAGGTGGTGGCAATCCCCTCCGCCACCCCGTCCGGGCGCTCGCCCCTCCACAAGGCCGGGGCCGCCTTCCGGCTCGCCCGGGGTGTGCTCGCCTCGCTTCGGCTCCTCCGCCGGATCAGGCCGGCCTGCGTCGTGGGC
>CALMTJ010000057.1 GCA_937872715.1 uncultured Methylobacteriaceae bacterium | reverse complement strand
CGGCCGCGGCCCGATGACCCGGCCGAACAGGCCGGCCACGAGGAAGCCGAGGAGCGGGAGGAAGACGATCGCGTGGTACATGGTCTACCGCCGCGCCTGCAGCGCCGGCCTGCGTCCTTCGAGGCCGCTTCGCGGCGCCTCAGGATGAGGAAGGGTGTAGGTTGCAGACGCGAAGCGCCCCTCATCCTGAGGTGCTCGGCCGAAGGTCGAGCCTCGAAGGACGCACACGGTCGAAGCCCCCATGGCTCTCAACCCCGCATCATGTTCACGTCCTCGACCGCGATCGAGCCGCGGTTCCGGTAGAACGTGACGAGGATGGCGAGGCCGATGGCGGCCTCCGCCGCCGCGACCGTGAGGACGAAGAGCGCGAAGACCTGGCCCACGATGTCGCCGAGATGGGACGAGAAGGCGACGAGGTTGATGTTCACCGCGAGCAGGATGAGCTCGACCGACATCAGGATGACGATGACGTTCTTCCGGTTGATGAAGATGCCGAGCACGCCGAGCGTGAACAGGATGGCGGCGACCGACAGGAAGTGACCGAGCCCGATATTCACGCGTCCACTCCCTGGCGGGAGGGTACGCGGCGGAGATCGACCGCCTCCCCGGGCGTGCGGGCGACTTGCACCGCGATGTTCTGCCGCTTCACGCCGACGCGGTCGCGCAGGGTGAGCACGATGGCGCCGATCATCGCGACGAGCAGGATCAGTCCGGACGCCTGGAAGAAATACGAGAAGCGCGTGTAGAGCACGCGCCCGAGCGCCTCGGTGTTGGTGATCGCTTCCGCCGGCGGCAGGGCCGCGATCGGCACCCGCAGCGCCTCCGGGCTCGCCACCCAGGTCGAGACGACGAGCAGGATCTCGATCAGGAAGATGAGGCCGATCAGGCCGCCGACCGGCAGATAATGCTGGAAGCCCTGGCGAAGCTCGGCGAAATCGACGTCGAGCATCATCACGACGAACAGGAACAGGACCGCGACCGCGCCAACGTAGACGACGACCAGGATCATCGCCAGGAACTCGGCGCCAAGAATGAGGAACAGGCCGGCCGCGTTCACGAAGGCAAGGATCAGGAACAACACCGATTGCACGGGATTGCGCGACGCGATCACCATGACGCCGGACGCGACCGCGATCGCGCTGAAGAGGTAGAAGAAGAGGGCTGTCATCGGCTGTCGGCTCGGACCGGCCTCATGCGAGCGGGACCGCGATCCCGAAGGTGTATAGGCGCCTGCCCCGGACGGGACAACGGCAGCTTGGGTAACCTCACCCGGCGGTGAGGGCCATCAACGGTAAGGCGCGTCGGCCTTGATGTTGCGGGCGATCTCGCGCTCCCAGCGATCGCCGTTCGCGATGAGGCGCGCCTTGTCGTAATACAGCTCCTCGCGCGTCTCGGTCGAGAACTCGAAATTCGGTCCCTCGACGATGGCATCCACCGGGCAGGCCTCCTGGCACATGCCGCAATAGATGCATTTCACCATGTCGATGTCGTAGCGGGTCGTGCGCCGCGTGCCGTCGTTGCGGCGCGGGCCGGCCTCGATGGTGATCGCCTGTGCCGGGCAGATCGCCTCGCAGAGCTTGCAGGCGATGCAGCGCTCCTCGCCGTTCGGGTAGCGGCGCAACGCATGCTCGCCGCGGAAGCGGGGAGAGAGGTGGTTCTTCTCGAAAGGATAGTTGATCGTCGCCTTCGGCCGGAAGAAGTACCTTATCGACAGGATGAAGGCCGCGACGAACTCCTTCAGGAGGAGGGACGTGGCCGCTTGCGCGACGTTCATGGGGAACCTCCGAGACGACGTAAGCTCCTGCCGCGATCGCTGGGGGTCCTCATCCTGAGGTGCTCGCCGCAGGCGAGCCTCGAAGGACGCACGACCGTCCCGCGTGCTTCGAGGGCCGGCTCCGCCGGCCACCTCAGCATGAGGAGATGAGTGGAACGACGGTTCACGTCGACACCGGAACGAGGCCCGTGAGCTTCAGCACGGCCGCGACCACGACGACCATCACCAGCGACACCGGCAGGAACACCTTCCAGCCGAGCCGCATGAGCTGGTCGTAGCGGTAGCGCGGCACGAACGCCTTCACCATGGCGATCATGAAGAAGAGGAGGCTCGCCTTGCCGACGAACCAGACCAGGCCCGGCACCCAGGTGAAGGGCGGAAACGGGATCGGCGAGAGCCAGCCGCCGAGGAACAGGATCGTGCCCAGCGCGCACATGGTCATGATCGCCACGTATTCGCCGAGCATGAACATGAGGAACGGCGTCGAGGAATACTCGACCATGTAGCCGGCCACGAGCTCGGATTCGGCCTCGGGAAGATCGAAGGGCGGCCGGTTCGTCTCCGCCATGGCCGAGATGAAGAACACCACGAACATCGGAAACAGCCACAGCCAATACCAGCCGAAGAGGCCGATCCGGGTGTCCTGCGCGGCGACGATGCGGGACAGGTTCAGCGAGCCGGCGCACATCAGGACCGTGACGATGACGAAGCCGATCGAGACCTCGTAGGACACCATCTGGGCCGTCGAGCGGAGCGCGCCGAGGAACGGGTATTTCGAGTTCGAGGCCCACCCGCCCATGATCACGCCGTAGATGCCGAGCGAGGACACGGCGAAGATGTAGAGGATGCCGACATTGATGTCGGCCACCGCCCAGCCCTCGGCCAGCGGGATCACCGCCCAGGCCGCGAGCGACACCGTCGCGAAGACGAGCGGGGCCAGCAGGAAGATGCCCTTGTTGGCGGAGGCCGGGATCACCGGCTCCTTCAGGAAGAACTTGGTCAGGTCCGCGAAGGATTGGAGGAGGCCGAACGGCCCGACCACGTTCGGCCCCCGCCTGAGCTGCACCGCCGCCCACACCTTGCGGTCCGCGTAGAGCGCGAAGGCGATGAAGACGAGGAGGCAGACGAGCAGCACCGCGCTCTTCACGATCCCGAGCAGCACGGCGAGGACGATGTCGGCTGTGGTCATCGGATCACTCCGCGGCCTGGAGAGCCGGGGCCGGGGCGGCGAGCGCGGAGCATTCCGCCATGACGCGCGACGCGCGCGCGACCGGGTTCGTCAGGTAGAAATCGGTCACGGTCGCCGCGAAGGGCTCGCGCGACGGCGATCCCGCGACGGCCGCCGAAGTGCCGACCGCCGCCGGGGACGTGATCGCGTCCACGCGGGCGAGATGTGGATGGGCGGCGTAGAGCGCCTTGCGGAGGGCGCCGAGGCTGTCGAAGAGCAGCCGCTTGCCGAGCACGTCCGACAGCGCCCGCAGGATCGCCCAATCCTCGCGGGCCTCGCCCGGCGGGAACACGGCCCGGCCGGTCATCTGCACCCGCCCCTCCATGTTGACGAAGGTCGCGGATTTCTCCGTATAGGCGGCGCCGGGCAGGATCACGTCCGCCCGGTGGGCGCCGCGATCGCCATGCGTGCCCTGGTAGACGACGAAGGCGCCGGGCGCGATCTCGATCTCGTCCGCGCCGAGGTTGAAG
>CALMTJ010000056.1 GCA_937872715.1 uncultured Methylobacteriaceae bacterium | reverse complement strand
CGGCACCACGGTGAGCAGCAGCGCCAGCGCCAGGGCGAGCCCGCCGACGACGAGCCGTGACGCCGCGCCCGCTTCAGTACCGTCGGACGAGGCTCACCAGCTTGCCCTGGATCTTCACCCGGTCCGGCCCGAGGACGCGGGTCTCGTGGGACGGGTTCGCGGCTTCGAGCGCGATGGAGGTGCCCAGGCGCGGGTAGCGTTTCAGCGTCGCCTCGTCGTCGTCGATCAGCGCCACGATGATATCGCCCGTATTGGCCGAATCCTGCCGCTTGATGACAACCGTGTCGCCGTCCAGGATGCCGGCTTCCACCATGGAATCGCCTCGCACCTCCAGCGCGTAATGCTCGCCGCCGCCCAGGAACTCGGGCGACATGGTGATGGTGTGCGAGCTGTGCTGGATGGCGCTGATCGGCACGCCGGCCGCGATGCGGCCCATCACCGGGATCTGCATCCCGCGCGCGTCGGCCGGCGGGGACGCCGCCGGCGGCGTCGGGGCCGGGACGCTCTTGCCCTTGCCGAAGCTTCCCTCGACGACGCTGGGCTGGAATCTCGGCCGGGTCATTGGCTCCGGCAGCTTGAGCACCTCCAGCGCCCGCGCGCGGTTCGGCAGCCGGCGAATGAAGCCGCGCTCCTCGAGCGCAGTGATCAGCCGGTGGATGCCCGATTTCGACTTGAGGTCGAGCGCCTCCTTCATCTCGTCGAAGGAGGGCGGGACGCCCGTCTCCCGCAGCCGCTCGTGGATGAAGCGCAGGAGTTCGCTCTGCTTGCGGGTCAGCATGGGTCTCTCCAGTGGCCGCGCGCGATCCGGGACCGCGACTCCGCGTGAAACAAAGCACGAACCTGCATAGATGTTCTGTGTGTGTTCCACAAGCGGAAGATCGGGAGGCGCAAGTCGTTCGGAGAACGCCCCGAGCGACGGGCCTGACCGGGCATACGCGGTCACGGCCCCTGGGCGGAGCTCGACCCGCCTGCGTCTCGTCCTCCGGCGCCATCGTCCCGAGATGCGACCGGCGCCGACCGGAGGCTTGCCACGTCGCCCTGTCGCCTGGACACCCGGCGATCGCGCCGCCATAAGACGACATCCCGCGTGACCATGTCCATGACGCTGAAAGCCTTCCTCCTCCGTTCGCTGACTTGGTGGAACGGGCAGACCTGGGGCACGTGGCTCTACACGCGCCGCAAGGGGGAGCGGGTCGGGTCCGACCAGTTCGGCAACGTCTACTACCGGGCGATCGGGCCGACCATCGACCCCTCGACGGGCCCCGAGCGGCGTTGGGTCGTGTTCGCGGGGGAGGCGGAGGCCTCCTCCGTCCCGCCGGGCTGGCGCGGCTGGCTCACCCACACCTACGACACGCCTCCCTCCGAGCAACGCTACATCGCCCGCGAATGGGAGAAGGCCTTTGCCCCGAACATGACGGGAACGTCCCGCGCCTACAGGCCGCAAGGGTCGACGCTCGCCTCGGGCGAGCGCCCGGCCGCCACGGGCGATTACCAGGCCTGGTCGCCCGACGGCTGGACGCCGGGCGGCCACGACGCGGACGGCACGTCGCCGGACGGCCGCGACGTGGCGCGGCCCGACCAGCATCCGGGCACGCACGGCGTCGACCTCCGCCAGCCGCAGCGGGGCTGACCGTGGCGTCGCGCCCCAAGGCCGTCCCGGCCACGCTGATCGACAACGATCGGGTCGTCGTCACCCGCTGGAGCTTCGCCGACGGCGCCGAGACCGGATGGCACCGCCACGGGCACGATTACGTCGTGGTTCCTCTCGCGGACGGGAAGCTCCTGCTGGAGGAGCCGGGCGGCGGGACGAGGGAGGCGCCGCTCGCGTCCGGCGAGCCTTACTTCCGTCCCGCCGGTGTGGAACACAACGTGGTGAACGGGTCCGGCGGACCCTTCGCCTTCCTCGAGATCGAGATCAAGCGCTAGGCGCGACCACCTCCATGCGGCATACCCGACTGGCCATCGCCGCTCTCGCGGCCCTGTTCCCGCTCGTCCCCGCGAGCGCGGACAAGATCAAGAACCCGGTCGCCGTCCTGAACGGGCTGGACAAGATCACCGGCCGCATCATCTCCTTCGAGGTCGCGGTGGACGAGACCGTGCAGTTCGGCGCCCTCCAGATCACGCCGCGGGTGTGCTTCACCCGTCCGCCGACGGAGAACCCGCAGACGGACGCCTTCATGGAGGTCGACGAGGTCACGCTCGACAACAAGTACCGGCGCATCTTCACGGGCTGGATGTTCGCCGCGAGCCCGGGCCTCTCCGGGATCGAGCACGCCGTCTACGACGTCTGGCTGACCGATTGCAAAGGCGGGACGGCCGTGATCGCGGAGCCCAAGGAATACGAGGACGCGCCGGTGACGGCGTCGCGTCCGGAGCGCGGCCGCCGCGGCGACGCGGTTCGCGAGGCGCAGCGCACCAACTCGTCCGGCCAGATCGACGTGGCCGAGCCGCGCGGCCGCGAGGTGCGGCCGAGCCAGCAGCCGAGCCGGCGCTTCTTCCCGACGAACCAGGGCGCGCCCGTTCAGCCCGGCGCCATGCCGGGCTATGGCGGGTTCAACCCCGCCCGTTAGCGGACGCGCCGGGGCGGTCAGTCCGGCCGGGACAAGGCCGGGCGGTCAGCCCGGCCGGGACAAGGCCGGGCGGTCAGCCCGGCCGGGACAAGGCGCCGAGCGCCTCCGCGCCGCGGACCTGGACGGGCAGGGCGCGCCATTCCGCATCGCTCTCCACCGCGACGGCGAGCAGCCGCTTGTAGTCGCGCCTCGGCAGTTCCACGGCGCCCAGCGTCGCGAGGTGGCTCGTCACGAATTGCGCGTCCAGCAGGGTGAAGCCGCCGCGCCGGAGCCGCGCCACGAGGTGCACGAACGCGACCTTCGAAGCATCGCGCTCGAGGTGGAACATCGATTCCCCGAAGAACGCCGCCCCGAGCCTCACGCCGTAGAGGCCGCCGACGAGGCGGCCGTCCCGCCAGGCCTCGACCGTGTGGCAATGCCCGCCGTCGAAGAGCTCGCCGTAGAGCCGCCGGATGCGGCCGTTGATCCAGGTGCGCTCGCGGTCGGCATCCGGCGCGGCGCATCCGGCGATCACCCCGTCGAAATCGGTGTCGATCCGGATGTCGAACACGTCCTGCCGGACCGTCCGGGCGAGGCGCCGGGGAACGTGGACCGCGTCGAGCGGAAAGATGCCCCGCGCCTGCGGCTCTACCCAGAACAGGCTCGGATCCTCGGAATCCTCCGCCATCGGGAAGATGCCGGCCGCGTAGGCGCGCAGCAGGATGTCGGGCGTGATCTCGATGCGAGGCTGGCCGGCCATGTGGGGATCGGGAGATGGGCTCGTCGCCGCCCATCATGCCTCAGGCAGTGGCTTCCCCGCCAGCCGCGAGGAAGCTTTCCAGCCAATGGATGTCGTAGGCGCCGTTCTGGATGTCGGCGTCGCGGACGAGCGTGCGGAACAGGGGCAGCGTCGTCTCGACGCCCTCGACGATGAACTCGTCCAACGACCGGCGGAGCCGCATCAGGCACTCGTTCCGGGTGCGGCCGTGGACGATGAGCTTGCCGATCAGCGAATCGTAATTCGGCGGGATGCGGTAGCCCTGGTAGGCGGCGGAATCGACCCGCACCCCGAGCCCTCCCGGCGGGTGGAAATAGGTGATGAGCCCGGGGGAAGGCCGGAAGGTCGCCGGGTGCTCGGCATTGATGCGGCACTCGATGGCGTGACCCTGGAACCGCACCTCGTCCTGCCGGACGGAGAGCGGCGAGCCGGAGGCGATGCGGATCTGCTCGTTCACGATGTCGATGCCGGTGATCATCTCCGTCACCGGGTGCTCGACCTGCACGCGGGTGTTCATCTCGATGAAGTAGAAGCGTCCGTCCTCGTGGAGGAACTCGACCGTGCCGGCGCCGGCATAGCCCAGCCCTTTCATGGCGTCGGCCACGACGCCGCCGATCTCCGCCCGCTCGACATCGTTCAGGGCAGGCGAGGGCGCCTCCTCCCAGACCTTCTGGTGCCGGCGCTGGAGCGAGCAGTCGCGCTCGCCGAGATGGATGGCGTCGCCCAGCCCGTCGCCCAGCACCTGGACCTCGATGTGGCGAGGCGCTTCCAGGAACTTCTCGAGATAGACGGAATCGTCGCCGAAGGCGGCCTTGGCCTCGGCGCGCGCGGTCGCGAGCGCGTCGGAGAGGTCGTCCTCCGTGCGGGCCACCTTCATGCCCCGGCCCCCGCCGCCCGACGCCGCCTTGACGAGCACCGGGTAGCCGATGCCGGCCGCGACCCGCTTCGCCTCCCCGTCATCGGTGATGCCGCCGTCCGATCCCGGCACGCACGGGATGCCGAGCCTGCGGGCGGTGCGCTTCGCCTCGATCTTGTCGCCCATCACCCGGATGTGCTCGGGCTTCGGGCCGATGAAGGCGATGCCGTGATGGCCCAGCACCTCGGCGAAGCGGGCATTCTCCGACAAGAACCCGTAGCCGGGATGGATGGCGTCCGCGCCCGTGATCTCGCAGGCCGCGATGAGCGCCGGAATGTTGAGGTAGCTTTCGCGCGCGGGCGGCGGGCCGATGCACACGCTCTCGTCGGCCAGGCGCACATGCATGGCGTCCGAATCGGCGGTGGAATGCACCGCGACGGTCGCGATCCCGAGCTCTTTGCAGGCCCGCAGGATTCGGAGCGCGATCTCGCCCCGGTTGGCGATCAGGATCTTGTCGAACATCGCTCGCCGGACGGGTCACTCGATGAGGATCAGCGGCTCGCCGTACTCGACCGGCTGGCCGTCTTCCACGAAGATCGCCCGAACGGTGCCGGCGCGGTCCGCCACGATGTCGTTGAAGGTCTTCATCGCCTCGATGAGGAGGAGCTTGTCTCCGATCCCGACGCTCGAACCCACCTCGACGAAGGTCCTGCCGCCCGGCGCGGGGCGGCGATAGGCCGTGCCGACCATGGGCGAGGTCAGCGCGTTCGGGTGCCTCGCGGGTTCGGCCCCGAGCGCTCCGGCCCCTCCGGCCGCCGGAACCGCGGTCGCCAGGGCGGCCGGCGCCGCTGTGACCG
>CALMTJ010000055.1 GCA_937872715.1 uncultured Methylobacteriaceae bacterium | reverse complement strand
ACGAGCCGGATGTCCCCGGTCGACGTCTCGCCGCGCGGCTCGACGGAGATGCCGGGCGGCGCCCGGAACTGGCCGAAGACCGACCGGAGCGTCTCGCCCCATTCCCCGGTCGTCACGCCGGCCTTCGCGGCCGCGATCGACGGTTCCATGATGTTGCGGCCCTCGCGCGCGGCCGCCTCGAGTTCCGCCAAGGCGGCGGAGGCGGCGTCGCGGTCGCGGCCGGCGCGCCATGTCCGGATCCGGTGCACGGCCTCCATCTCCACCGCCTCCGGCACGGACATGAAAGCCCCCTCCCCGGCCACGAGCGGCGACGCCTCGCCCTCCGTGAACCGGTTCACCCCGACGACGATCTGCTCGCCCGTCTCGACGCCCGAGATGCGCCGGGCATTCGATTCCACGAGCGCCCTCTTGAGCGAGCCGGTCTCGACCGCCCGCACCGCGCCGCCCTCCCCGTCGATGCGGGCGAGCTCGGCCCGAGCCGCCTCCTTCAGGGCGGCGACCTTGCGGTCCATCACGAGGGAGCCGTCGAACAGGTCCTCGTGCTCGAGGAGGTCCGTCTCGTAGGCCAGGACCTGCTGCATGCGGAGCGACCATTGCTGGTCCCATGGCCGGGGCAGGCCGAGCGCCTCGTTCCAGGCCGGAAGCTGGACGGCGCGGGCGCGCGCCTTCTTGGACAGGGTCACGGCCAGCATCTCGATCAGGATGCGGTAGACGTTGTTCTCCGGCTGCTGCTCGGTCAGCCCGAGCGAGTTCACCTGGACGCCGTAGCGGAACATGCGCTTTTTCGGATCCGTCACGCCGTATCGGTCGCGCACGATCTCGTCCCAGAGCTCGGCGAAGGCCCGCATCTTGGCGATCTCCGTCACGAAGCGGAGGCCCGCATTGACGAAGAAGGAGATGCGGCCGACCACCTCCGCGAAGCCGGCCTCGTCGACCTCGCCGGCGTCCTTCACCGTGTCCAGCACCGCGCAGGCCGTCGCGAGCGCGAAGGCGAGTTCCTGGACCGGCGTCGCTCCGGCCTCCTGGAGGTGGTAGGAGCACACGTTCATCGGGTTCCAGCGAGGCACCTCGCGTGTCGTGAACACGATGACGTCCTTCGTGAGCCGCATGGAGGGGCCGGGCGGAAACACGTAGGTGCCGCGCGACAGGTATTCCTTGATGATGTCGTTCTGCGTCGTCCCCTGGAGCTTCGCCCGGGGAACGCCCTGCTCGTCCGCCGCCGCGAGGTAGAGCGCCAGCAGCCAGGCGGCCGGCGCGTTGATGGTCATGGAGGTGTTCATGGCGGCGATCGGGATGCCGTCGAACAGCGCCCGCATGTCGCCGAGATGCGCGATGGACACGCCGACCTTGCCGACCTCGCCGCGGGCCAGCTCGTGGTCAGGGTCGTAGCCCGTCTGCGTCGGCAGATCGAAGGCGATGGAGAGACCCGTCTGGCCTTTCGCCAGGTTCGCGCGGTAGAGCGCGTTCGACTCGGCCGCGTTCGAGTGGCCGGCATAGGTCCTGAACAGCCAGGGCTTGTCCCGCGGCGTCTCGGTCGCGCTCATCGTCTCACCCTGCCGCCCGGGAAAGTCGCGGCGCCGCAGCATAGCGGATTTCGGGTGAGGCGGCATCTTCGCGGACGGCGCGGCCCGCCACCACCGCGCCGATGAGGAGCGGCGCCGCGATCCCGACCGGTCCGCCGACGAACGGGAAGGCGAGGAGCGTCCCGGCCGCGAGGAGCAGGGCCGCGCCCTCCCGCGCGGTCAGGCCGTCCCGGGCCAGGAAGGCCGCCGGCACGCTGAGCAGGACGGCGTCGTAGAGATAGACGTAAGGGGTGGCGAGGATCGAGGCCGCCGCGAGGCCGGCGGCCTTCAGCGACGCGGAGGCCGGGCCTCGCCAGAGCCGGGCGACGGCGATCGCGACCGCGCCGCTCACGAGGGCCTGGGCCGCCCAGGCGGTCCCGGCCCCTCCCCCGAGTGTGCGAACGAGGCCGTAGGCGCTCTGGAGCTTTCCGAAACCCATCACGCCCGCGCCCAACACCTCCGCCTGCCCGGCCGGTATCGAGCCGAGGAACGCGAGCCAAGGCTCGATGCCGAAGATCGCGGCCGACAGGAGAGCCGTCCCTCCGACCGCCGCGGCCGCGGCCAGGACAACGCCCCGATGCCTGCCGCTCGCGAGGGCGATCGGAAACAGGAGCCCGAGATGGGGCTTGACCGCCAGGAGGCCGACCGCCGTCCCGGCGAGGCCCGGCCGGCGCTCGACCAGGAGGAGCGAGGCCCCGACAAGCGCCGCCGTCAGGAAGCCGTTCTGTCCGGTGACGAGGTTGCCGAGGAGCGCCGGCACCGCGAGGCCGACGGCTATGCCGCGCGGACCCCCGATGCGCCAGAGGACCAGGAGGAGCAGGGCCAGCGTGACGGCCGTCCAGGCGAGCTGGGCCGCGGGGAGGCCGAACGGGGAGAGCGGCGCCGTGAGGATCAGGTAGCTCGGCGGGTAATGCCACCCGTAGCTGCCCGCGAAATCCCGCCCGAGCGCCGCCGCCTGCGCGGCTTTCGCGACAGCCGGGTCGTAGAGCGAGGCCGCGCGCCCGGCGAGGGTCTCCCGCCCGGCCGCGTAGAAGGACAGGAAATCGGCCGCGACCGGCCGCCCGTCCCCGTCGTGAAGCCAGGCGCCGTCGCGAAGAAGGAGCAGCGCCCCCCCGATCTGGCCGGCGGCGAGGCCGAGCGCCGCGATCCGGAACGCGGGCGCGATCCCGCGATCCCCACCATCACCAGCCGGCATCGCGCCCTCCCCGGCCGGCACATTTGCAGGGCGGCCTTGCGAAAGCGTTGCGGAGGGTCCGCTCGCCATGCTTGGAGAGCGGCGAGCCGGCCGCTAAGGTCCGGCCGTCGCAGGAACCCCGTTCATGAGTGCCGCGCTCCGCGCCGCCCCAGGCCCGAAAGACCTCTACGA
>CALMTJ010000054.1:899-11481 GCA_937872715.1 uncultured Methylobacteriaceae bacterium | reverse complement strand
GTCGGGCAGGAGGGGGGGTCGTCTCCCCGCCCGCGAGCCCGGGTGGAACCACGAGATTGTGGCGGCTTTCGTACGCACTCGTGCCGCCCATCCCGGCTTCGTCAGACATGGCCCTCTACGACTTCTCCTCGCCCCGGCTCTTCGTCCAGGCCGCCCTTCGGGAGGCTGAGCCGGTGATGCTGGACCGCAACCAGGCGAACTATCTCCTGAACGTGCTCCGCCTCGCGGCCGGCCGCGAGGTCCTGCTCTTCAACGGGCGGGACGGCGAGTGGCGCGCGCCCCTCGCGGCGGAGGGCCGGCGCGACGCGACGCTGCGCCCCGTCGAGCGAATGCGCGAACAGCCGCCGGAGCCGGACCTCCACTACCTCTTCGCTCCGCTGAAACACGCCCGGACGGATTACATGGTGGAGAAGGCGGTCGAAATGGGGGCGGGCCTGCTCCAGCCCGTATTCACCCACCGGACGGCGGCGACCCGGGTGAACCGCGACCGCATGCGGTCGAACGCGATCGAGGCGGCCGAGCAATGCGGCATCCTCCACGTGCCGGCGGTCGCGCCCGAGGACCGGTTCGAGGCCGCTTTGCGCCGGCTCGCGCCGGAACGTCTCCTGGTTTTCTGCGACGAGGACGCCCCGATCGCCGATCCCGTCGCGGCGCTTCGCGAGCGGGCAGCCGGCGCCGGCGGGACGGCGCTGCTGATCGGTCCGGAAGGCGGCTTCGCCCCGGAGGAGCGCGCCCTCCTCCTCTCCCGGCCGAACGTGGTGCGCCTGTCGCTCGGCCCCCGCATCCTGCGGGCCGACACGGCCGCAATCGCCGCGCTCGCGATCCTGCAGGCGGCGATCGGCGACTGGCGTCCGGCGCCGTGATGCTTCCTGGGCCGTCGTTGCAGCGTCGTGCGGCCCGGCCTATGAACCCGGCAAGTCAGCCGGAAGGGGGCGGGCACCTTCCGGGGGCCGCGCGCCCGACCCACCGAGGTGCGCATGGCGCGTGACGTTTCCGATGCGATGCCGGTCTCTGGCCGGGACGACCTCGTGGCCTGGATCTCGGCCGGGGAGAAGCCGAAATCGGCGTGGCGCGTCGGGACGGAGCACGAGAAGGTCCCGTTCTACGAGGCCACCCACGCTCCCGTGCCGTACGAAGGCGAGCGGGGCATCCGGGCTCTCATCGAGGGCCTCGCGGCCCGGACCGGGTGGGAGCCGATCCTCGACGGCGCGTCGCCGATCGGGCTCGCGGACGAGGCGGGCGGAGGCGCGATCTCGCTCGAGCCCGGCGGGCAGTTCGAGCTCTCGGGCGCGCCCGTCGAGACCGTGCACGAGACCGCGTCCGAACTCGCCCGGCATCTCCGCCACGTGGAGGCGGTCGGCGGGCCGCTCGGGCTGCGCTTCCTCACGCTCGGGATGAGCCCGCTCTGGACGCTGGCCGAGACGCCGGTCATGCCGAAGGGGCGCTACCGGATCATGGCCGGCTACATGCCGAAGGTTGGCACGCGCGGTCTCGACATGATGTTCCGAACCGCGACCGTCCAGGCGAATCTCGATTTCGGCTCCGAGCGCGACATGGTGCGCAAGCTTCGGGCCTCCGTCGCCCTCCAGCCGGTCGCGACCGCGATCTTCGCCAACTCGCCCTTCACGGACGGGACCGCGAACGGCCGCCTGACCGAGCGTTCGGAGATCTGGCTCGACACCGACCGGGCCCGGACCGGGATGATCCCCTTCGCCTTCGAGGACGGCATGGGATACGAGCGCTACGTCGATTACGCGCTCGACGTGCCGATGTATTTCGTGAAGCGCGGCGACGTCTACCACGACGTGGCGGGCGCCTCCTTCCGGGACCTGCTGGCGGGGCGGCTGCCGCAGCTTCCGGGCGAGCGGGCCACCATTTCCGATTGGGCGAACCATCTGTCCACCATTTTCCCGGAGGTGCGCCTGAAGCGCTTTCTCGAGATGCGGGGCGCCGATAACGGGCCGGCCGACATCATCGCGGCCCTGTCCGCCTTCTGGGTCGGGCTCCTCTACGACGAAGGCGCGCTGGACGCGGCGCTCGATCTCGTCTCACCCTGGTCGGCGGCGGACCGGCAGTCGCTACGTGACGCGGTACCGGGCCGTGCGCTGGGTGCGACCGTGGCCGGACGGCCGCTGCGGGACGTGGCCCGCGACGCGCTCGCCATCTCCCGGCGGGGCCTCGCGGCGCGGGGAAGACGGGACGCGTCCGGCGTGGACGAGACGAGGTTCCTGGATCCGCTGGACGCGATCGTGGCCGGCCGGACCCAGGCGGAACGGCTCCTCCATCTCTACGGGACGGATTGGAAGGGCTCGGTCGATCCGGTCTTCACGCACAGCGTGTACTGACGGGCCGGGGTCATTCCAAGGACGCGACCGGCTTCAGCCCGATCACCTTGCGGCCGAGATCGAAAAGACGGAGGCTGTCGGCGCCCTCGCAGGCGAGGAAATTCGCGACGGCCCCTTCGTCGCGCTTCGCGATGGCGAAGCCCCGCCGCAGGTTCTCCAGCCCTCGCTCCGTGTCGCGCATGAGCAGCGACTCGAGGAGGATGTCCTTGCCGTCGACGCCCCGTCCGTCGACGAGGCACCAACGCAGGTCCGCTTCCGCGCGATCCCAATCCGCCGCCATGCCGCGTCTCCGATCCGCGTCCGCAGGTCCGGCGAGGCTATAGCGGCTGAGTGATCAGCGGGACGAGGTGAAGCCGGTCGATACGGACGTGTAGAATCCGCGCAGCGTGCTGCCGATGTTCGTCGCCCCGCCGATGATGACGATCGAGATGATCGTCGCGATCAGCGCGTATTCGATGGAGGTGGCTCCGCCGGCGTCGCGGATGAAGCGCTTCATCTCGGAGATCCCGGAACGGGGCGACCATGGCAGGCGGGTGTTCGACTTCCGTTAACGCGACCGGATGTAAGCGCCCGCTCGCTTGACGCGGTCCGGCCGCCCCGCCACAGCCCGGACGCGCTCCTCGGGGCGGGGGCGATCGGGATCGGCGAACCCACATGGCCGTTTATACGGAGGTGCCGGACGAGGACCTGCGCGCCTTCCTGTCGCGCTACGATCTCGGCGAGGTGATCTCCTTCAAGGGAATCACGGAAGGTGTCGAGAATTCGAATTTCTTCGTCCGCACGACCGAGTCGCCGCTGATCCTCACGCTCTACGAGAAGCGGGTGCGGGAAGCCGACCTGCCGTTCTTCCTCGGGCTGATGGAGCACCTCGCCGGCCGCGGCATCACCTGCCCGCTCCCCGTCCGGACGCGGGACGGGGAGGCTCTCGGACGGCTCGCCGGCCGGCCGGCCGTGCTCGTCACCTTCCTGGACGGGATCGCGGTGAAGCGCCCCTCGGCCGCGCATTGCCGGGCGGCCGGCGCGGCGCTCGCGAAGCTGCACGAGGCCGGACGCGACTTCCCGATGCGCCGGGAGAACGCGCTGTCCATCTCCGGCTGGCCGCCGCTCTTCGCGGCCGCCGAGGCGGATGCCGACCGGGTCGCCCCGGGCCTCGCCGATCGGATCCGGACGGAGCTCGCCCATCTCGGCGCGCGTTGGCCGCGGAACCTTCCCTCGGGGATCATCCATGCCGACCTGTTCACGGACAACGTCTTCTTCCTCGGCGAGGACCTGTCCGGCGTGATCGACTTCTACTTCGCCTGTACCGATGCCTATGCCTACGACCTCGCCATCTGCCTGAACGCGTGGTGTTTCGAACCGGACGGATCGTTCAACGGGACGAAGGGCAGGGCGATGCTGGCGGGCTACGGCTCCGTGCGGCGGCTCGAACCGGCCGAGATCGCCGCGCTGCCGACCTTGGCGCGCGGATCGGCGCTCCGCTTCATGCTGACGCGGCTCGTTGACTGGCTTCACGTGCCGCCGGGCGCGCTCGTGCGGCCGAAGGACCCCCTGGAATACGACCGGAAGCTAGCCTTCCATCGCCGGGTGACGAGCGCGCGCGAATACGGGTGGGAGCCATGAGCGGACGGGTCAGGATCTACACGGACGGCGCTTGTTCGGGAAACCCGGGTCCGGGAGGCTGGGGCGCGCTCCTCATCTTCGGCGAGACCGAGCGCGAGATCGCCGGGGCCGAGCCGCGCGCCACCAACAACCGCATGGAGTTGATGGCCGCCATCTCGGCGCGGGAGGCGCTGAGCCGGCGATGCGCCGTCGACCTCTACACCGATTCCCAATACGTCCGGAACGGCATCACGAGCTGGATCAAGGGCTGGAAGGCGAAGGGCTGGAAGACGGCGAGCCGCGAGCCGGTCAAGAACGAGGATCTCTGGCGGCGGCTGGACGAGGCGTGCGGCCGCCACGAGGTGGCCTGGCACTGGGTGCGCGGCCACGCCGCCGACGCCTTGAACAACCGCGTCGACGGGATGGCCCGCGCGGCGATCGGGACGCTGCGGGCCGACGGCATCCCGCGCTCGGCCTAACATCCCGGGAGGCTCCGTCATCGCGAGCGGAGCGAAGCGACCCAGGAGCGCGCCTCGGCTGGGTTGCTTCGCTCCGCTCGCAAGGACGGATGGGGGTTTCGGCCCTGCGGCCCGCGCGTCAGTTCGCGTGCTGGCCCTCGCCCAGCATCTTGAGGAGGTTCTCCGCCCCCGAGACATTCGCCTCGGCCGTCGTCGCCTCGACGTTGAGCGAGGTGACGACGCCGTCGTCGACCACCATGGAATAGCGTTGCGACCGGATGCCGAGCCCGCGGGAGGTGGCGTCGAAGGACAGGCCGATCGCCTTCGCGAAATCGGCGTTGCCGTCCGACAGCATCTCAACCTTGCCGTCTGCGCCCGTCGTGCCGCTCCAGGCCTTCAGCACGAACACGTCGTTGACGGACGTGACCGCGATCGCGTCGATCCCGGCGGCCCGGATGGCGTCGGCATGCTGGACGTAGCCCGGCAGGTGGTTGCGGTCGCAGGTCGGGGTATAGGCGCCCGGCACGGCGACGAGGACGACCTTGCGGCCCTTGAACACGTCGTCCGTCGTCTTCGCGCCCGGCCCGTCGGCCGTCATCACCCGAAAGGTGGTCTGTGGCAGCCGGTCGCCGATCTTGATGGTCATGGAGCTCTCTCCGGAGGGGGTTGCGGGGTCGATAGCGCGGCGTGCCGCCGCCGTCGAGCGGCCGGGCTCCGCGGGCGGGGTGGACAATCGGAGTCCCTCGCGTAGCATGACCCGATGCACGCGAACCGCACCATCGCCGGCTCCGCTCATAGAGGTTATCTCGACGGGCAGATGCTGGTCGCCATGCCGGGCATGACGGACGAGCGCTTCCAGCGCACGGTCGTGTACATCTGCGCGCATTCGGCGGAGGGCGCCATGGGCATCGTGCTGAACAAGCCCGCGGCCGACCTCTCCTTCCCGGACCTCCTGGTCCAGCTCGACGTGATCCCGGAGAAGGAGCGCATCCGGCTTCCGAACCGCGTCGGCCGCATGCATGTCCTGATCGGCGGCCCGGTCGAGACGAGCCGCGGCTTCGTGCTGCACACGCCGGACTTCTTCATCGACCAATCGACCCTGCCGATCGAGGAGGGCGTCTGCCTGACGGCGACCGTCGACATCCTGCGGGCCATCGCCCGCGGCAAGGGGCCGGAGAGCGCGGTGCTGGCGCTCGGCTATGCGGGCTGGTCGGCCGGGCAGCTCGAGAGCGAGATCCAGGCGAACGGCTGGCTGAACTGCGCGTCCGACCCCTCCCTCGTCTTCGGCCCGTCGCTCGAGGCGAAGTACGACGTCGCGCTCCGCAAGATCGGGATCGATCTCGGGATGCTGTCCAGCGAGGCGGGCCACGCGTAAAGGACCGGCGGCCGCCATCGCGAGGAGGCGCAGCCGGTGACGCGCCCTCAAGCTGCTGTGAGCTTCACGTCTTCACCGCTCACCCGGGCGTAGGCGGTGGTCCAGCACGAAGTGGGTCCCGGCTTTCGCCCAGACAAGTAGAGTGTTGAGTCCGCTCGGGACCAGCCGTCGTATGCCAGTTGCAGGGCCAAGTCGGTGAGCGGGCTGACTCCGCCACTGGCAGAGAGCGCCTGAAGCGGAGATCATGCTGCGTAAAGCGTAAGATAGTTAGCGTGTACTGGTCTGGCGCCATCGACATTTCTTTAGCCGGCTCGACCGCCGCCTCTCCACCTGAAAAGGAGTAGATCAACAGTCACCTGCACTGCTATCATGCCGCCGCTTCTCCCAAGGCGAAGGGTGGATACCTTGTTCCAAAACGTGGAAGGAACTCAGACGTTTGGAGACCGAATCCGCAACACGGGAGGGTATACAAGCGGATTTGACTACATGCGGCTTGTATTAGCGGTATTGGTGGTCATTGGGCATAGTCTCTGGATAAGCGGCGATGATAAAAGCGGTTTTGTGTTTCCGTTTGGGCTTAATAAAATCCGTCCTTACCTCGTTCTCTCTATGTTTTTTAGCCTAAGTGGCTTTCTGGTTGCAGCAAGCCTCGTCAGGGTGAAAAAAATACATTTGTTTATTATCCTTCGTGCACTCCGGATTGCCCCAGCTCTGATCGTGGAGGTGGTAATATCTTCACTGATAATTGGTCCGTTGCTTACGACTACAAATTTAGGCGACTACTTTTCCTCTCGCGAGTTTGCGTCGTACCAACTCAATATGATCGGCTGGCCACACTATTTGCTGCCTGGAGTATTTCAAGGTCATCCGATTAGTAGGACAGTGAATGGCTCGATTTGGACCGTACCTTATGAAGCTGAGTGCTACATCGCGCTTGCGATCTTCGGTGTTCTCGGGATTGTTCGAAGTCCACGCGGATATTTTTGCGGCTTCCTAGCACTTACGATCGTTCTCTGCATATTAGAAGCCGCAACGCCATCCGCCATCCGCGCGCCAACAGCAACTGGCCGCCAACTCGTATTATTCTTTCTGGCTGGCGTGTTACTATATTTAAACAGAAATTCGATTGTATTCTCAAAATATATCGCAATCTTGTCAGTGATTGCTATTGTACCTACTATTACATCTCAGATATTTATCTATATATCCGTCTTTCCAGTCGCATATCTTACCGCATACATCGGATTACTCAGGCCACCAAAAATACCAATTATATTTAAAGGTGATTACTCGTACGGAGTCTACCTTTACGCCTTCCCGATACAACAAGCAGTGTTTCAGCTATTCTCATACGGAGCCACTTGGTGGGGAAATCTCGTAATTTCTTTGTTGACAGTTAGTATGTTCGCGGCCTTTTCCTGGCACATAGTGGAAAAACCGGCGTTGAGGTTCAAGCGGCTGCTTATAGAGCATAAGCAGCCACGTACGTCGACTGAGATGATAAGCCCCGATAAGACAAGGGAGGCTGTGGCTACAACCTGAACTGTCAAAGTGGTCTAATCATCCCAGGGCAACTGGCAATGCCTGCGGCTTGACGAGTGGGCCGGCTTCGACGGCCTAACCCTCACGCGGCCGCGGCGCCGACGAGGCGGCGCGCCTGGAGGGACGACATGGGCTCGCCGAAGACGAAGCCCTGGGCGTAGTTGCAGCCCAGGTGGTAGAGTTCGATCGCTTCGGTCTCCGTCTCGGCGCCCTCCGCGACGACGTCCATCCCGAGCTCCTCGGCGAGCTTCACGATGGACCGCAGGATGACCGGCCGGCCGTTCGTCAGCTCCCTCACGAAAGACTGGTCGATCTTGATCGTGTCGAAGGGGAACTTCTGGAGGTAGGAGAGGGCGGAGAAGCCCGTCCCGAAATCGTCGAGCGACAGACCCGCCCCGAGATCCCGGATGCGGTTCAGGATCTGCGCCGCGTATTCCGGGTTCTCCATCACGAGGCTCTCCGTCAGCTCCAGCTTGAGCGAGCCCGGCGTCACGGCCGACCTCGCAAGCACGGTCTTCAGGTCGTGGAGGAGGTCGTGCTTCAGGAGCTGGCGGCTCGACACGTTGACGGAGGCGAAGATCGGCGGGTCGACGTCCAGCGCCCGCTGCCAGGCCGAGAGCTCGGCCGCCGCCTGATCCATCGCGAAGATGCCGAGATCCACGATCAGGCCGGTCTCCTCCGCGACCGGGATGAAGGTCTGCGGGCCGATCGGGCCGAGCCGCGGGTGGTTCCAGCGCAGGAGCGCCTCGAAACCGGCGATCGTGCGGTCCTCCAGCCGGACGATCGGCTGGTAGGCGACCCGCATCTCGCCGCGGTCGACGGCGCGCCGGAGATCGCTCTCCAGCCCCAGCCGGTCGCCGCGCTGCGTCTGCCGCATCGAGCCGTGGTAGACCTCGATGCGGTTGCCGCCGAGGCGCTTGGCGTAGGTGAGCGCGACCTCCGCGTTGCGGAGAAGCTCCTCCGCCTTCAGCGGCGCCGCGCGATCGAGGCGCACGTGGCCGATGGAGGCGGTGAGGAAGATCTCGCGCTGGGAATGCGTGATGGGCGTCGAGATGGTCTGGCGGATCTGCTCCTCCAGGTCCTGGATGCGCTCCTCGTCCTGTTCGGACAGGAGCAGGACGGCGAACTCGTCTCCCGCGACGCGCGCCAGCGTGTCCTGCGGCCGCAGGAGCCGGCCGAGCCGCCTGGCCAGCGTGAGGAGGATCTGGTCGCCGGCCGAGTGGCCGATCGCCTCGTTCACCTGCTTGTAGCGGTCGAGGTCGAACACGATCACCGTCGGCAGGAAGGTGTCCTCGGCCGGGAAGGTGAGGGCGCCTTCCAGGCGGTCCAGGAAGAGCTGCCGGTTGGGCAGCCCGGTCAGGTTGTCGTGCACGGCGTCGTGGAGCAGGCGCTCCTCGGCGGATTTGCTGTCCGTCACGTCCGTCATCGTGCCGATCACGCGCACGACCTCGCCGTCCGGACCGACGACCGGGCGTGCCTTCAGCCTATACCAATGGGTGTGGCCGGAGACGGAACGAAGCCGGAAGTCGTGCCCGAGCCGGCCGCGCCGGTTCTCGATGACGGCGTCCAGCACGGACCTGAACCTGTCGCGGTCGAAGACGTGGACGTGGTCCATCCAATCGGCGGCGCCGCCGCCGAGCCCGCCGCGCTTGTGCCCGAGCGCGTGTTCGAGCTCCGGCGAGACGAAGATCGCGTCCGCCGGCACGTCCCAGTCGAAGACCACGTCGCCGGAGCCGGAAAGCGCCATGGCGCGCCGTTCGGCATCCGTCGAGAGCGCGCCGCCCGCGAAGGCGACGCCCGCGAAGGCGTGCTGCATCACCGTGAAGCCGATCAGCATGACGATCAGCACGAGCCCGCCGATCAGGGCCGGCTGCGCGAGGTCGCTCTGCAGCCGGCCGAGCACGGTGAAGGACGCGGCCAGCACCCACACGTCGAGCAGCAGCCAAGTCGGCACCAGCATGATGGCGCGGTCGAATCCGTGCAGGGCGAGGTGGAGGATCAGGATCAGCCCGACGACGGCGAGCGCCGCGATGGAGATCCGGGCGACGCCGGCCGCGATCGGTGGGTCGACGATGGCGAGGCCGACGAGCGCCGCCAGGAAGACGAGCCAGAACAGGCCCACATGGCTGTAGCGCACGTGCCAGCGGTTCAGGTTCAGATAGGCGAACAGGAACACGAGGAGGGTCGCGGCGAGCACGGCCTCCGCGCCCGCCCGGTACACCCGCTCGGCCACCTCCCCGAGCGGGAAGAGGCGCTGGAAGAACCCGAAATCGATGCAGGCATAGCCCAGCACCGCCCAGGCGAGCGCCGCCGCGGCGGGGAAGATCAGCGCGCCCTTCACCACGAACACGATCGTCAGGAACAGCGCGAGCAGGCCCGCGATGCCGATGATGATGCCCTTGTAGAGGAGGAGGCCGTTGACCTTGCCCTTGTAGGCCTCCGCCTCCCACAGGTAGACCTGCCCGATATTTGGCGAGGCGAGCTCGGCCACGAACGTGACGGTGGTGCCGGGATCGAGCGTGATCTGGAACAGGTCCGCGTCCGGGGCCGGCTCGCGCTCCGGCCGGATGCCCTCGCTCGCCGTGATGGCGGCGATCCGGGTCGAGCCGAGATCCGGCCAGATCAGGCCCGAGCCGATCAGCCGGAAATGCGGCGTGACCAGCAGCCGCTCGATCTGCTCGTCGGACGAGTTGGTGAGCGCGAACGCGATCCATTCCGATCGCGATCCGGTCTCGCGCGCCTTGACCGCGATGCGCCGCACGATGCCGTCGCGGCCGGGCGCGGTCGAGATCTGGACGAGGTCGCCGTCCGACCGGTAGCGGTCGATCATCGGCGTGAGGTCGATCGCCTGCAGGTCGGGCGACACCCGCGCGGCCTCTAGCGCTCCCGCCACGTCCGGCACAAGAAGACCGGTGGCGGCGAAGATCAGGACCGCGAAGGCGAGAACGAAGACGCGCAAGGGTCAGGACGGTCCGGGCCGACGGGGAACGGCTGCTGGTCGACTCATAGGGGCAACGTCGAGGGGAGCGCAAAGGGCGCCGCGGGCGGGGCGCATCACGCTGTGGAGAAAGGCCGTCTGGGCGCCGTTTGCGGCCGAAAAGAGATCGCGGCGCCGCCGCCGCCGGCGCCGTCGGCCCATGCGGACCTCAGGGAGGACAGACGCGTCGCGAGCGGTCGGCCCGTGGTGCCGACCCTCGTGACCCGCCCGGTGGCGGCCGACCGGGGTCTCGCGCGCAGCCACGGTCGTGGCCGCCGCCTCCTGC
>CALMTJ010000054.1:0-889 GCA_937872715.1 uncultured Methylobacteriaceae bacterium | reverse complement strand
AGCCACGACATCTTCCTCGTCCGGCTGGCCGCCTGGTTCCACGACGCCGTCTACGATCCGCAGCGGGTCGACAACGAGGAGGCCAGCGCGTTGCTGGCCGAGGCGCCCCTACCCGCCCTGGCGGTGGCGGCCGACCGGGGTCTCGCGAGCAGCCACGGTCGTGGCCGCCGCCTCCTGCGAGCCGTCGACAGGATCGGTCGCGTGAGGGAGGATCACGCATCGGACCTGATCGCGGTGGCCGGAAACCCGCTGGACGACATCACGGTCCTCCGACGCCCGAACGAGTGCCTGAAACTGGTCAAGAAGGGAGGGTCGACCTTCAAGAACGAGTTCTAGACTAGGCCAAGGAGCGGGAGCTATGGCCGACACCGTGGGAAGGCGGCTGCGCACCGCAGCCGCCTGGCCCCGGCTCAGCTACGTCGCGGCTCAGAAGAGGGCGCGAAATCTCCACCGCGCACCTCCTCCTGCGGGAGAGGGTGCGGGCAGGGCGGTTCAGGGTGAGATTGCTACGAACACCCCGTCGTGCTCCCGCACGTGTCGCACTTCAGACACGTCCCGTTGCGCACGAGGGTGAAGTTGCCGCACTCGCCGCAGCTGTCGCCGACATAGCCCTTCATCAGGGCCTCCGAGCGCCGGTCCGCCACCGTGGCGGCGGCTTTGGCGGCCGGGGTGGCGGGGGCGAGGAAGCCGACCGTCGGCTCGTGGTCGAGCGGCAGCTCGGGCTCCGCCTTGAGCGCGGTCGCGCCTTCGACCAGCCCTCCCGCCAGCGCCGTGCCCCGGCCGCCTTCCAGGAGCTGGAAGGCGCGGCCGCGGACGAAGCCGGCCGAGATCGGCGGGGCCGCGATCGCGGCGGGAGCCGCCACGACCGGCGCGCCGGCCGGTCCGGGCG
>CALMTJ010000053.1:315-1331 GCA_937872715.1 uncultured Methylobacteriaceae bacterium | reverse complement strand
CTTCGGGCTCGCGGCCGAGGCCGGGCCGCTCACCCCCGGCCTCTACGTCGTGGCGACCCCGATCGGCAACCTCGCCGACATCTCGATCCGGGCGCTCCGCACGCTCGCGGCCGCGGATGCCGTCCTGGCCGAGGATACGCGGGTCACGAGGGTCCTGCTCGCCCATTACGGCATCACCACCCCGCTCGTGAGCTACCACGAGCATTCGGGCGAGGCCGTGCGCGACCGGATGGTCGCCCGCATCGGGGCCGGCGAGGCGCTGGCGCTCGTCTCCGATGCCGGCACCCCTCTCGTCTCCGATCCCGGCTACCGGCTGGTCGAGGCGGCGATCGCGGCCGGGCTGCCCGTCGTGCCGCTGCCCGGCTCCTCCGCCGTGATGGCGGCCCTGGTCGTGTCCGGCCTGCCGACCGACCGCTTCTTCTTCGAGGGTTTCCTGCCGGCGAAGCCCGGCCCGCGCCGCGCGCGGCTGGCCGAGCTCGCGACCGTTCCCGGGACGCTCGTCCTGTACGAGGCGCCTCACCGGCTCGTGGAGAGCCTGGCGGACGCGGCCGCGATCCTCGGCCCACGGCCCGCCGCGGTGGCGCGCGAGCTGACCAAGCTGTTCGAGACGACCCGGCGCGGGCCGCTCGACGAGCTCGCCGCCCTGTTCGCGGCCGAGGGCTCGCCGAAGGGCGAGATCGTCGTGCTGGTCGCGCCGGCCTCGGACGAGACGCGCCACGAGGGAGCGCTCGCGACCCTGGACGGGCGCCTCCTCGCCGCCCTGTCCCATCTCAGCGTGAAGGATGCCGCGACGGCCGTGGCGGCGGAGACCGGGCTCCCGAAGCGGGAGGTCTACGCGCGCGCGCTCGTCCTCTCGAAGGGGACGGGAGGATGAGGACGGGAGCGGGCCGCCGCCTCCTGACCGATCGGCGGGGCCGCAGCGCGGAGCGGATCGCCCTCGTCTGGCTGGTCCTCAAGGGCTACCGGCCGCTGGCGCGCCGCATCACGAGGTCGAGCTCCCCGCCCGATGCCGAGAA
>CALMTJ010000053.1:0-305 GCA_937872715.1 uncultured Methylobacteriaceae bacterium | reverse complement strand
TGGCGCGCCGCTTCTCGGCATCGGGCGGGGAGCTCGACCTCGTGATGCGGCGCGGCGGCACGGTGGCGTTCGTCGAGGTGAAGGCGCGCGGCAGCGCCAACGTCGCGACGGGCGCGATCGACGAGCGCAAGCGCCGGCGCGTGTCCCGGGCGGCGCGCGCCTGGCTCGCCCGCCATCCCGGCCTCGCCGGCCTCACCTTCCGGGCCGACGCCGTCTTCGTCGCGCCGGACGCCTTTCCGCGCCACGTCCCGGCGGCCTTCGAACTCGATCTCGGCGGCTGAGGGAAGCTCACCCTCCCCTGGAGG
>CALMTJ010000052.1 GCA_937872715.1 uncultured Methylobacteriaceae bacterium | reverse complement strand
CGACGATGCCCCAGCGCGAGCAGCGCCCGTAGGTCGGCTTGATCCCGACCGTGCCTGTGAAGGCGGCCGGCTGACGGATGGAGCCGCCGGTATCCGTCGCCGTCGCGCCGAGACAGAGCCGGGCCGCCACGGCCGCGGCCGAACCGCCGGACGATCCGCCGGGCACGAGATGGGCGCCGACCACGCCCGCGCCGCCCTGGCTGTGCACGTTCGAGCCGCGCCGGCGCCACGGCGACACGACCGGGCCAAAGCACGACGTCTCGTTGGACGAGCCCATGGCGAACTCGTCGTTGTTCAGCTTACCCAGCATCACGGCCCCGTCGCGCCAGAGCTGGGACGTGACCGTGGATTCATAGCGCGGCGTGAACTCGCCGAGGATGCGGCTGCCGGCCGTCGTCCGCACGCCCTCCGTGCAGAAGAGGTCCTTCACCCCGAGCGGGAGGCCTTCCAGCGGGCCGCCCTCCCCGCGGGCCAGCCGGCCGTCGCTGATCGCGGCCGCCTCCAAGGCTTTCTCGGGCGTCTCCAGCACGTAGGCGTTCAGGGCGCGTGCCGCCTCGACCGCCTCGAGATGGGCGCGCGTCAGCTCGACGGAGGAGAAGCGCCTGGCCAGGAGGCCGTCGCGCGCCTCGGCGAGGGTTAGGGAGGTGAGCTCGGCCATGAACCTGGTGTTTCCGCGAGACGCGCGGGCTGGATGGATGGAGGCTGCGGCCTCCCATATCGGGCGGGCCGGAACAAGCCCGGGAGGCTACGGGGGCCGGACGCCTACTCGACGCCCTTGGGCACGAGGAAGAAGCCGTCCTCGCTCAAGGGAGCGTTCGCCATGATATCCGCCGCCCGCCCTCCGTCCGTCACGGCATCGGCCCGCATCCGGAGCTTCATGGGCACGACGGAGCTCATCGGCTCGATCCCGCTGACGTCGACCTCGTTCAGCTCCTCGACGAAGGCCAGGATGGCGTTCAGCTCGTCCTGCATGCGCGGCAATTCGGCCTCGTCCAGCGCGATGCGGGAGAGGTGCGCGATGCGGCGAACGGTGGCCTGATCGACCGACATGGAGCCTGCCCGGATGGAGCGGATCCTATAGCGTCGCCCCGGGATGCCCGCAAACGCCGTCAGGTCACGACGGAATGGAAGCTCGACGGCGCCGGGACCACGATCACGCGCTGGAGCCCCTGCACGCGGCCGCTCCAGAACGCGCCGGCCACCGTCGCGAAGAGGAGCGCCAGGAAGAACACGTCCCGCCACGGGGAGCGAGGCTCCGGGACGTTGTCGTTCGCGCCCTTCGCCGGCCGCAGCCTGGACCAGCCGAGCTTGGGCCCGGTCGAACCGGGCCGGGCAGACCCGACCGACACGAAGGCGTCCGGCGGGACGCGCCCGGGCGAGGCGAGCAGGCCGAGCGCGCCCTCGCTCCGGCGGGCGAAACAGACGATCGATCCGGACGCGGAGAAGGACAGCCCGGATGGTGGTGTTCCCCCCGGTTCCGACGCAGGCGGAAGATCGATGTCCTGCCAGCCCGACGCGGAGATCTCCCCCTCGACGATCTTCACCGCGTTGGGCGCGTGACGCCCGGTCTCGACCCGATCCATGCTGCACGCCGCCCCGACGGGTTAACGAACCGTAAACGGGGTTATCGCACCGGTCGCCCGCCCGAGTCATCCCGGCCGGGAGACGGCCTCCTCGCAGAGTTAACGTCAGCGGCTGTGTGGCATCCACCGCCCTCCTCGTCCTGAGGTGCCGGTCGGAGACCGGCCTCGAAGGACGCACAACGGTCGTGCGTGCCCCCGGATGGCAGTCCGGGGACGTGCTTCGAGGGCCGCCTGCGGCGGCCACCTCAGCATGAGGGAGGGGTCTGGAAACGGGTTCTCAGATCCCGACCGTGACGGCCGTCCCGACATGCGGGGTGACCACCTGCACGCCGCTCCCCTCCATAGCGGCCAAGAAGGCGTCCGGGGTGGCGTCGATGATCGGGAAGGAGCCGTAATGGCAGGGGATCACGACCTTCGGCTCGAAATAGCGCCGCACCGCGAAGGCCGCCCCGTCCGCCCCCATGGTGAAGCGATCGCCGATCGGCACGATCAGGATGTCCGGCCGGAAGCGCTCCTGGATCAGCGCCATGTCGCCGAACACGTCCGTGTCGCCCATATGGTACAAGGTGGGCTCCCCGGCGGACCGGACGATCAGCCCGGCGGGATTGCCGAGCGGCGTGAACACGTCGCCGTCGATCATGGTCGACGTGTGGTCGGCCCGGACCATGGATACCGTGAAGCCGCCCTGGTCGAGCGTCCCGCCCATGTTCATCGGGTCGTAGGCCGCGACGCCGCGATTGGCGAGCCACAGGCAGAGCTCGTAGTTCCCCACCACCTTGGCGCCCGTGCGCTTGGCGATGTCGACCGTGTCGCCGATATGATCGCCGTGGCCGTGCGTCAGCAGGATGTGCGTCGCGCCCTCCGCCGCCGCCACCGGGTCTCCCGAGAAGGCGGGATTGCCCGTCAGGAACGGATCGATCAGGACGATCTTGCCGCCGAACTCGAGACGGAAGGTCGAGTGCCCGAACCAGATGATCTTCATGCGTCGCCCGCTCCTGCGTGTCGGGCGGTTTGTACCGAAATCGGATGCGAGGTTGAAGGATGTTCGCGCTCCATGCCGATCTCGCCCGTCTCGCCGCCCTCCCCCGGGGCGCCAGGCTGATCGGCCTCGACCTCGGCACGAAGACGATCGGCGTCGCGATGTCCGATGTCGAGCGCCGGATCGCGACGCCGCTCGAGACGATCGCCCGGCGCAGGTTCACGGAGGATGCGGACCGGCTGGCCGCGCTGGCCGCGCGGTACGGGGTCGGCGGGCTGGTCCTCGGGCTGCCGATCAACATGGACGGCACGGAGGGGCCGCGCGCCCAGGCGACGCGGGCCTTCCTCCGTAATCTCGGCGGACCCCTGCCGCTCCCGGCGGCCTTTTGGGACGAGCGCCTGTCCACGGCCGCGGTCGAGCGGGCGATGATCGCCGCCGACGCGTCCCGCCGGCGGCGCGCCGCGACGGTGGACCGGGCCGCGGCGGCCTATATCCTACAAGGCGCACTCGACCGGATCGCCTCCGCGCACCGAGGCGAGATGGGCCATTCTACAACTTTTAATGAGAGGTGACGCGTTGAAAATCTATCGTGAGTTGTGAGATGGTGCGGCCCGCACCAGGCCACCTCCGATGCCGCAACGCCCGACCTCCGTTTCCTCACGTGACATCGAAACGGCCGAGGCCGACGAGACCGACTCGATGGCGCCGCCGCCGAGCCAGCAGCATACGGCGTCCTACATCGCCGACCTGACCACCGAGCTGTCGCAGCTCGCCCGCACCTCCGGGCTCGACATCCTGGCCTATCTCCTCGACATCGCGCAGCTCGAAGCCTCCTCGACCGCCCGACGCCACATGCCGGGACCCGGCCGGCGCTGAGGGCTGGCGTCAAGCCGGCCGAATCGACACGGCCCCTCCCGGGTGGCGTTCCACGGTGCCGAACAGCTCCATCTCGACGAGGGCGAGCTGGACCTCTCGGACGGGCAGCTCGGCCTGCCGGGCGAGATCGTCCACGCTGACCGGTGACGGGCCGAGCAGCGCCAGGAGGATCTCGCGACCGCTTCCGGGCTCGCCGGACCGGGTGCCGGGCCTCTCGTCGAAGAGATCCCCCTCTCCGGACGAGGCTTCGTCCAGCTCGTCCCAGTACTGGCCGGTCGAGACCGGGCCCGAGGCAAGGTCCTCCCGCAGCTCCGTCGGCGGGGACGGAGCGGATGCATCGCCGGCCAGGAGCGGCGTCAGGACGGAGATCACGTGATCGGCCCCGGCGCAGAGCGTCGCGCCGCCCCGGATGAGCTCGTTCGTGCCTTCCGAGCGCGGATCGAGCGGCGATCCCGGCACGGCGAAGACCTCGCGGCCCTGTTCGAGGGCGAAGCGGGCCGTGATCAGCGATCCGGATCGCCTGGCCGCCTCGACGACGACGACCCCGTACGAGATGCCGGACACGATGCGGTTGCGGCGCGGGAAGTCTCGCCCGCGCGGCTCCCAGCCGAGCGGCATCTCGCTCAGGACGGCGCCCTCCTCCGCCAGGATGCGGTCGAGCAGCGGCACGTTCTCCGAAGGGTAGACGCGGTCGTGGCCGCCGGCCAGCACCGCGACCGTACCGGTCGGGAGGCTCGCCCGGTGCGCCCGGGTGTCGATGCCGCGGGCGAGCCCGGAGGCGATCACGAGCCCGGCCTGCCCGAGTCCGGTCGCGAGCCGCTCGGTGAAGGCGAGGCCGGTCGCGGAGGCGTTGCGCGACCCGACGATCGCGACCGCCGGCCTCCCCAGGACCTCCACCGCGCCGCGGAGCGCGAGGAGCGGCGGCGCCGTGTCCGTCGCCTGGAGCGGGAGCGGATAGCCCGGCTCTCCCATGGCCACGAAGCGTCCGCCGAGGCGGTCCAGCGCCTCCATCTCGCCCTCCGCCTCCGCCCGGCTCGCGACCCTGATCGTCCGACGGCCCGTCCTGCGGGCGAGGTCGGGAAGCGCGTCCAGCGCGGGTCCCGCGCCTCCGAACTGGTTGACGAGCGCCCGGAAGGTACGGGGGCCGACCCTCTCGCTCCGGATCAGCCGTAGCCAGTCGAGCCTCTGCCCGTCCGAGAGCAGCATCATCCTTTCGCGCCGATGCGGCCCTCCGTCCCGGCGGCGAGGCGGGCGATGTTCGGCCGATGCTTGATCCAGAGCAGGATCGTGAGCAGCGACAGGGCGAGGGCCGTGTCGCGCCCGCCCACCGACCAGGCGGCGAGCGGCGACAGGAGCGAAGCCGCCAGCGACGCCAGGGAGGAGTAGCGGCTGGCCGCCGCCACTCCGAGCCAGACGATCGCGAAGACGAGCGCCACCCGCCAATCGAGCGCCAGGAGGCAGCCGATATAGGTAGCGACCCCCTTGCCGCCTCGGAAGCCGAGCCAGACCGGGAAGAGGTGGCCGAGGAAGGCGCCCGCTGCCGCGGCGGGCGCCGCGTCCGGTCCGAAGATGCGGAGCGCGAGCAGGACCGCGGCCGTGCCCTTCAGCGCATCGAGGACGAGCGTCGCCGCGGCGAGGCCCCTTCGCCCCGTCCGCAGCACGTTCGTGGCGCCGATATTGCCGGAGCCGATCGCCCGGATGTCGCCGAGGCCCGCGCCGCGGGTGAGGAGCAGCCCGAACGGGATCGAGCCGAGCGCGTATCCGAGGGCGAGCGCGGCCAGGCCGAGGCCCCAGGGCACCATGGCCGTCTCCATGTCAGGCGGCCTCGGAGCGGCGGACGGCCGCGCGGTCGAACACGAGTCGGCCGGCCACGAACGTCCTCGCGACGCGGCCTTCGAGCCGCGCGCCGTCGAAGGGAGAGTTCTTCGATAGCGAGCGCAGGCGGCGCTTGTCGAGCAGGTAGGCCTCGTCCGGATCGAACAGGACGAGGTCGGCCGGCGCGCCCGGCGCGAGCCGGCCTCCAGGCAGCCCGAGGATCTCGGCCGGTCGGGTCGACATCGCCCGAAGCAGAGCGGCGAGCGACAAGCGCCCGTCATGGACGAGCCGCAGGGCAGCCGGGAGGAGCGTCTCCAGCCCGACGGCCCCGTCCGCCGCCTCGGCGAAGGGCAGGCGCTTCGTCTCCACGTCCTGCGGGTTGTGATCGGACACGACGATGTCGACGAGGCCGTCGGCGAGGGCCGCGATCGCGGCCTGCCGGTCGTCCTCGTGCCGGAGCGGTGGCGACAGCCTGCAGAAGGTCTTGTAGTCGCCGACGTCGTTCTCGTTCAGCGAGAGGTTGTTGATCGAGATGCCGGCCGTGACGCGCAGGCCGTCATCCTTGGCCCGCCGAAGCAGCTCGAACGAATCCGCGCAGGAGACCGTGGCCGCGTGGTAGCGGGCGCCCGTGAGGCGGACGAGGCGGAGGTCGCGCTCCAGCATCAGCGTCTCGGCCTCGCGCGGGATGCCGGCGAGCCCGAGGCGGGACGACAACTCCCCCTCGTTCATGACGCCGTCGCCGACGAGCGTCTCATCCGCGAGATGCGGCATGACGAGCACGTCGAGGTCGCGCGCATAGGTCAGCGCTCGCCGCATGACGCCGGCGGACGCGACCGACCGGGCACCGTCCGTGAAGGCCACCGCGCCGGCCTCGCGCAGAAGGCCGAGCTCCGTCATCTCTAGGCCCTTCAGGCGCTTCGTCAGCGCCGCGGCGGGCCGTACCGTCACGACCGCCGTGTCGCGGGCGCGCCGCAGCACGAAATCGACGATGGCGGGGTCGTCGATCGGCGGATTCGTATCCGGCATAGACACGACCGTGGTGACGCCGCCGGCCGCCGCGGCCTCGCTCGCGCTCTTCAGCGTCTCGCGGTGCTCCGCGCCCGGCTCCCCGATGAAGGCGCGCGCGTCGACGAGACCGGGCGCCAGGACGAGGCCGCCGCAATCGATGATGGCGGCGCCCTCCGTAGGGTCCGGCGAAGGCCCCCACGCGACGGCCGCGATCAGCCCGTCGCGAACGAGGACCGAGCCCGGTCCGTCCCGGCCGGAGGCCGGGTCGACGAGGCGGGCGTTCGCGAGGACGAGGTTCAACGGGGACACAGCTCGCCACCAGGGGTGCCGCCCTTGAACGAACACGAGCTCATCCGGCCAGCTTCTCGAGAACCGTCGCCCGGAGGAAGGCCAGCCGGGTGAGACCGCGCTCCGCAGCCTTGCGGTCCACGGCCCGGATCGCCTCCTCCTCAAGCCCGAGCAACTGCTCGGGAACGGTCACGAGGATCGGCGTATCGCCCTTCCTGAGCGCGTCCGCGACCTCCGGGACGCCGCGCAGGTCTTCGATCGTGCGGGCCGGCGGCACCTCTTCGCCGTCCGCTCTGACGCAATCGAGCCATTGCTCCACCGCATCCCCGACCTGGGCGATGACGCCCTCGGCCGTTTCGGAGGCGGAGATGCAGCCGGGAAGGTCAGGGAACCAGATGCCCCAGAGCGTTCCGGTCTCCTTCTCGAGAATGCCGACATATGCCTTCACGGCTGACCCTTTCCCTTCAGCCAACCCGCCGAGAGAGCGATGGCACGAGCGGTGCCGGGCGCCAAGTCACCCCGGCCCCTCGGCAACGTCACGAACCCCTTCTCGCCCGACCGAACATAGACGTCGTGCGGTCCCCTGGAAGGCCGTACCGTCCAGCCTTCCCGCTCGAGACGCCTGCGGATCTCTCGGATGTCGAGCTCGACGTCTCGCGGCGGCATACGGTCACCGGTTCGGCAGGTGCCCGGCGAGCGCCGCCGTCCCCGCCATGCGGACCGCGGCACCCACCTCGACCTGCTGGCGGACGAGACATCGTGCCCCGGCGAGGACGAGGTTCAAGCCGCCGAGCTCATCGTGGGGATCCGTTCGATATCCGCCAGGTGTTTCCGGTTGGCGTGCCATAGGTCATACGCACCTTGGAGACGGAGCCAAACATCCGGTCCGTTGCCGCAGAACTTGCCGATCCGCAGCGCCATCTCGGGGGAAACTGCGGATTTGCCGGCCAGGACCCGATGGAGCGCCTGGCGGGTCACGCCGAGATGGCGTGCCGCGGCGGCGACGGGCATCATCAATCCGGGAAGCACGTCCTGCCCGAGGATGGCTCCGGGGTGAACCGGCGGCCTGGCCGGATCCCGCATGACAGCCTCACCGCCCATGATAATCCTCCAGATCGACGCCAACGGCGTCTTTCCCCTCGAACGAGAAGGTGAGCCGCCAATTTCGCGAGACCGTGACGGCGTAGCGTCCCGCCAAGTCCCCCGAGAGTCGATGGAAGCCGAACGTAACCACATCCATGTCCTCGGGCCGGTCCGCCTGATCCAGAAGCGCCAGCAAGCGTTCGATCCTGCCCACCCAGTCGGGCCTCAAACCTGCCGGATCGCTCCGGGTCCAGAAGCGCCGAAGCGCCCGGCTTCGAAAGGAGACGATCACGCCGCTAGCATAAGGCGCGTGCTCGCGGCGTCAACTATGGGGTTACACATCCCGTTCGGCCTCACCGGTTCGGCAGGTGCCCGGCAAGCGCCTCCAGCACCGCCATGCGGACCGCGACGCCCATCTCGACCTGCTCGCGGATCAGGGATTGCGCCCCGTCGGCCACCTCCGAGGAGATCTCGACGCCGCGGTTCATCGGGCCCGGATGCATGACGAGGGCGTCGGGCGCGGCGGCCGCGAGCTTGGCGGCGTCGAGGCCGTAATAGCGGAAGTACTCCTTCACCGAGGGCACGAAGGAGCCGTTCATCCGCTCGCGCTGGAGACGCAGCATCATGACGATGTCCGCGCCCGCGAGCCCCTTCCTCATGTCTGTGAACACCTCGACGCCGAAGCGCTCGATGCCGGCCGGCATGAGCGTCGTCGGGCCGATCACCCGCACCCGGGCGCCGAGCGCCTGGAGCAGGATGATGTTGGAGCGCGCCACCCGCGAATGGAGGATGTCGCCGCAGATCGCGACCGCGAGGCCCCCGATGCGGCCGCGCCGGCGCCGGATGGTGAGGGCGTCCAGCAGCGCCTGGGTCGGGTGCTCGTGGGCGCCGTCGCCGGCATTCACGACGGAGCAATCGACCTTGCGGGCGAGGAGGTGCACGGCGCCGGCCGAGTGATGCCGCACCACGATGATGTCCGGCCGCATGGCGTTCAGCGTCGCGGCGGTGTCGATCAGCGTCTCGCCCTTCTTCACGGAGGAGGAGGACACGGACATGTTCATGACGTCGGCGCCGAGGCGCTTGCCGGCCAGCTCGAAGGAGCTCTGCGTCCGGGTGGAGGGCTCGAAGAACAGGTTGATCTGCGTGCGGCCGCGCAGCGTCGACTTCTTCTTCTCGATCTGGCGGGAGATCTCGACCGCCTCGTCGGCCCCGTCCAGCAGCGCCTCGATGTCCCGTGCGGACAATCCCTCGATCCCGAGGAGGTGCCGGTGCGGGTAGACGGCGCGAGACGGATCCATGCTGGGGCGACGGCTATAGGGACAGGCCCAGGCGGCATCAAGGCGGCCGTGCCCGTCCCGCGGCCGGCCCGATACTCGCCGGCCATTTGACTTGGGCCGGACCCTGCACCAACTAGGTCCGGCCGGCGACGGCTCCCCCCATCGCAGCGGATGAAGGCGCAATCGACGCATGAAGGTCGTCGTCGTGGAATCGCCCGCCAAGGCGAAGACCATCAACAAGTATCTCGGCCGCGACTACGAGGTCCTGGCCTCCTTCGGCCATATCCGCGACCTCCCGGCGAAAGACGGCTCCGTCGATCCCGACCAGGATTTCCGGATGTTGTGGGAACTCGATGCACGCGGCGGCAAGCGCGTCTCGGAGATCGCCAGGGCCGTCAAAGGTGCCGAGAAGCTGATCCTCGCGACCGATCCGGACCGGGAGGGCGAGGCGATCTCCTGGCACGTGCTGGAGGCGCTCCGCGAGAAGAAGGTCCTGAAGAAGGAGACGCTCGTCGAGCGGGTCACCTTCAACGCGATCACCAAGGACGCCGTCACGACGGCCATGCGGAACCCGCGCGAGATCGACGGGGCGCTGGTCGACGCCTACCTGGCCCGCCGGGCGCTGGATTACCTCGTCGGCTTCACCCTCTCGCCCGTGCTGTGGCGCAAGCTGCCGGGCGCCCGCTCGGCCGGCCGCGTCCAGTCGGTCGCGCTCAGGCTCGTCTGCGACCGCGAGCGCGAGATCGAGACCTTCGTGCCCCGCGAATACTGGTCGATCGTGGCCCATCTCGCGACAGGGCATGGCGGGGTGTTCGAGGCCCGCCTCGTCGGGGCGGACGGGCGCAGGATCTCCCGCCTCGATGTCGGCACCGGCGCCGAGGCGGAGGCGTTCCGGCGCGACCTCGAACTCGCGACGTTCCGGGTCGGATCCGTCGAGGCGAAGCCGGCCAAGCGGCACCCGCAGCCGCCTTTCACCACCTCCACGCTCCAGCAGGAGGCCTCCCGCAAGCTCGGCTTCGCGCCGGCCCACACCATGCGGGTGGCGCAGCGCCTCTACGAGGGTGTCGAGATCGGCGGCGAGACCGTCGGCCTCATCACCTATATGCGGACGGACGGCGTCGACATGGCGCCGGAGGCCATCGCCTCCGCCCGCAAGGTCGTCGCTGCCGAGTACGGCGAGCGCTATTGCCCGGCCGCGCCCCGCCGCTATTCGGCCAAGGCCAAGAACGCCCAGGAAGCGCACGAGGCGATCCGGCCGACGGAGATGGGCCGTCTCCCGGCTTCCGTGGCGAGCCGGCTCGATCCCGACCAGGCCCGCCTCTACGGCCTGATCTGGACCCGCACGGTCGCGAGCCAGATGGAATCGGCCGAGCTCGAACGCACGACCGTCGACATCGCCGCGACGGTCGGGCCGCGGCGGATCGATCTGCGGGCGACCGGCCAGGTCGTAAAGTTCGACGGGTTCCTGCGGCTCTACCGCGAGGACCGCGACGATCCGGAGCCCGGCTCCGCCGCGACGGGCGGCGGGGAGGAGGACGACGAGCGCCGGCTCCCGCCTATGCGGGCGGGCGCGGCCTTGGAGCGCCGCCACGTCGCCGCGGGCCAGCAGTTCACCGAGCCGCCGCCGCGCTACTCGGAGGCGAGCCTCGTGAAGCGGATGGAGGAGCTCGGCATCGGCCGTCCCTCCACCTACGCGGCCGTGCTGGCCGTGCTCCGGGCGCGCGAATACGTCCGCATCGACAAGAAGCGGCTGGTGCCCGAGGACAAGGGACGGCTCGTCATCGCCTTCCTGGAAAGCTTCTTCCGGCGCTACGTCGAGTACGATTTCACGGCCGACCTCGAGGAGCAGCTCGACCGCGTCTCGAACCACGAGATCGATTGGAAGCAGGTGCTCCGCGACTTCTGGACGAGCTTCTCCGTCGCGGTCGACGGCACGAAGGAGCTGCGCACGACGGAGGTGCTCGACGCCCTGAACGAGCTTCTCGGCCCGCACATCTTCCCGCCCAAGGCGGATGGCGGAGATCCCCGGGCCTGCCCGACCTGCGGGTCCGGGCAGCTCTCGCTGAAGCTCGGCAAGTTCGGCGCCTTCATCGGCTGCTCGAACTATCCCGAATGCCGCTACACCCGGCAGCTCGCGGTTCCGGCCGGCGGCGAGGCCGAGGGCGGCCAGCCGGGCACCCGCATCCTCGGCACCGATCCGGAGAGCGGGCTCGACGTGTCCGTCCGGGACGGCCGCTTCGGCACCTTCATCCAGCTCGGCGAGGCGCAGGAGGGGGAGAAGCCGAAGCGCTCCTCCATCCCGAAGGGGGTCGATCCCGGCGCGCTGACGCTGGAGCGCGCCCTCGCCTACCTGTCTCTTCCGCGCGAGATCGCCCGCCATCCGGAATCCGGCGCGCCCATCCTGGCCGGGATCGGCCGCTACGGACCCTACGTCCAGCACGGCAAGACCTATGCGAGCCTCGGCCGG
This sequence comes from uncultured Methylobacteriaceae bacterium, assembly GCA_937872715.1. GTDB lineage: Bacteria > Pseudomonadota > Alphaproteobacteria > Rhizobiales > Beijerinckiaceae > Enterovirga. The sequence continues at coordinate 903 of CALMTJ010000052.1, read as the reverse complement.
GACGACGACATCCTGGCCGTCGGCGCCAACCGGGCCGTCGACCTCGTGATGACCAAGGAGGCGGGCGGCGGGCGCGGGGCACGCGGCTCCGATCCCGGCCGCCCGCTCGGCGACGATCCGGAATCCGGCAAGCCGATCGTGGTCAAGGCCGGGCGCTACGGTCCCTACGTCACGGACGGGGAGACGAACGCGACCTTGCCGCGGGAGACCGGCTCCGAAGCCGTGACGCTCGCGGAAGCCGTCGAGCTCCTCGCGGCCCGCCGCGCGGCCGGACCGTCGAAGCCGAAACGCGGCCGGGCGGCGGCGGGCGGCGCCAAGACCAGATCCGCGACCGCCAAGGCCGGCCCGAAGAAGGCCGCCGCCAAGAAGGCGCCCGCCAAGGCTGCCTCGCCCCGCAAAGCGGCCGGCAAGGGCGCGGCCGGGTGATTCTGACAGCGCCGTGCCCCGCTGGCGGTTCTGTCCCCGAGGTCATCCCCCCGCGCCTCATGTTGAGGCGGCCGGCGCAGCCGGCCCTCGAAGCACGCGGGACGGTCGTGCGTCTTTCGAGGCGTCGCTTCGCTCCGCACCTCAAGATGAGGACGTGAGGCCATACGGATTCGGAGGTTGCGGCGCCTGACCCCGCCGCTGGTACTGAGTCGGACGGCCAGCTTGAGCGCGCACCGGGGAGAACCGGTTTACGGTTCGTTCTCTTTACCCCGGCTGCGCTAGGATCGGTGCGGGCGAATCACTCGCCCGCCCACCTGTTCCGAGTACGTGATGGCCGAGAGCGACCTCTTCGGCGGAGCCGCGCTCCGCAAGCAGCCGGCGGCGCCCGCCCGCCCGGCACAGACGCCCGGCGGGCCCGCCCCGCGGGCCGCGAGGACCCGTCCGCTGTCCCCGCCGCCGGCCAGCGCCGCGGCGGCA